>JAOZTQ010000083.1 GCA_029939085.1 Candidatus Nanopelagicales bacterium | reverse complement strand
ACTGAGGAGAGCCTGGCATGACCACATCTGAAATCCCGGCACTCGATCTCGTACCCAAGACCGACGAGAAACAAAAGGCGAAAGACTTCAAAAGCGATCAAGAAGTCCGTTGGTGTCCCGGCTGTGGTGACTACGCCATCTTGGCCACGGTTCAAGGCTTCTTGCCTAGCTTAGGTTTGCGTCGTGAAAACGTAGTTTTTGTCTCGGGAATCGGTTGCTCCAGCAGATTTCCCTACTACATGAATACCTACGGGCTTCACTCCATTCACGGCAGAGCACCTGCCATCGCCACCGGCTTATCGGTATCTCGTCCCGATCTTTCAGTGTGGGTAGTCACTGGTGATGGGGATGCGTTGTCTATCGGCGGTAATCATCTGATGCATGCGCTGCGACGCAACGTGAATCTGAAGATTCTTTTATTCAACAACCGCATCTACGGACTTACCAAGGGGCAGTACTCACCTACGTCTGAGCCAGGAAAAATAACGAAGTCAACGCCACAAGGTTCTGTCGATCACCCGTTTAACCCGGTCTCATTGGCACTAGGAGCCGAAGCGTCCTTCGTTGCTCGCACTATCGATTCAGACCGCAAACATCTCACCGAGGTCCTCGGGGCTGCCGCCGCACACGAAGGTACGGCTCTCGTTGAGATCTACCAGAACTGCAATATCTTCAACGACGGCGCATTTGCGCCACTGAAGGACGCGTCAACTAAGGAAAGTCACCTGATTCGATTGCAGCACGGCGAACCGATTCGCTTTGGCCCCGAAGACGATCGCGCGGTGATCCGCGATACCGATGGTCAGATTCGAGCAGTCTCGGCGGAAAACGCTAACGACGTTTTAGTGCATGATGCGCATGCCGAGGATCCTGGGGTCGCGTTCGCTCTCTCCCGGCTTGCCGACACAGTCTCGTTGGACCGCACCGCAATCGGGATCTTTCGGGATGTACAGCGTCCGTCCTACGATCGCTTGGCACGTGAGCAACTGGAACAGGCTGGCGATCCAGCTGGATCCGCTGATCTCACGAACTTGATCGCGGGACCCGATACCTGGACCGTCGCCTAAGTCTGCGTCGGCTACGCGCATCGTGCCTGTATGGGCTTAGAGTCGGAAGATGGATCAGGTCTTCGACGAGCCCGAACGCATCGCCCTTGCCGAAACAGTTAGAAAATTCACGGCCGAACAGATTGCGCCGTTTCTGGCTGACTGGGAATCGAGCGGTGAGATTCCGCTCGAACTGCACAAGCGCGCAGCCGACCTAGGCATTTTGGGGATTGGATTTCCGGAAGATCTGGGCGGCTCCGGTGGCGACACGATCGACAGTTTGCTCGTTGTGGAATCCATCCTTAAAGGTGGTGGTTCCGGTGGAATCGTCGCTGGTTTGCTAACCCATGGCATCGCTACCCCTCACATTGTTGATGAGGTGGATCGTCGTCGGGCTGCGGGAGATCAGACCGGCGCAGAATTATTGCATAAGGAGTTTGTGGCTCCGGTCCTAGCAGGTGAGCGGATTTGCTCACTAGGTGTAACCGAACCTGACGGTGGTTCGGATGTTGCGCGGCTGCGAACCCGCGCGGTGCCGGATGGCGATGACTATCTGGTCAGTGGCGCGAAAACCTACATCACCTCTGCGGTTCGAGCCGATCACGTCGTTGTGGCTGCCCGTACCGGCGGTAACGGTGCCCAGGGAATCTCATTGGTTGTTGTTCCCACTGATACACCGGGTTTCTCAATTACTCGCAAACTCGACAAGATGGGTTGGCGATGTAGTGATACTGCGGAAATCGCCCTGGACAATGTTCGGGTTCCAGCGTCATATGTTTTAGGTGCGGAACAGGGATTTGCTTCCTTAGCCCGTCATTTCGTTGCCGAGCGACTAACACTCGCTGCCACCGGCTACGCGACCGGACAACGTTGTCTGGATCTGGCCAAGGAGTGGACGCAACAGCGTGAAACTTTCGGTCGGCCACTGGCTTCACGTCAGGTAGTTCGCCACACCTTGGCTGAAATGCATCGTCAGGTGGATGTCGCCCGCGTATATACCCGCTCGGTAGCTGTGGCGACCACCCAGCACCAAGACAACACCTTAGCTGCGGTCATGGCGAAACAGACGGGCGTTGCTGCTGGTGAATACGCCGCTGATCGTGCAGTTCAGCTCTTCGGAGGCGCCGGTTACATGACCGGCACTGAGGTGGAGATGCACTTCCGGGACGTCCGCGTTCTCGGTATAGGTGGCGGGGCGACTGAAGTAATGACCGATCTAGCGACTCGCCTTTTGGACCTCTAGCTGGATGGGCGTGGCAACGCCTATCTCAGTCTCTACCCGGTGCGCGCGACAACGTAGTCACACATCTGGCGCAGGGCGTCGGTGGCTGGGATTTGTGGCAACGCGTCCAGACATTCGGCCGCATCGTTAGCCCATCGCTGCGCTTCAAGTCGAGCAAGTTCCAGCGCCGGATGTTCCCGCAGTAACGCCAACGCCTCGGCATGCTCATCATCATCTGACAGCGGCCTGGTCAGGAGGTCTCGGAGTCGATCCGACGGATCGTCCCGCAACGCGAGCAGCGCGGTCAAGGTTGGCACTCCCTCGCGCAGATCGGTTCCCGGCGTTTTTCCGGACGAATCCGGTTCACTTGCAATATCGACCAGATCGTCTGCGAGTTGGAATGCCACCCCAATGCGCTCACCGAAGCGCGTGAGTGCATCGACGACCGGTTCATCGGCATCGGCGAGCATGGCACCAAATCGGGCCGAGGTCGCGATAAGACTGCCAGTTTTGTCGGCAAGCACCGAAAGATGATGTTCAACCGCGGCGTCGCCGTTTGCGACTCCTACAGTCTCTCGGATCTGACCCACGCAGAGACGTTCAAACGTTCGAGCCTGGAGACGTACCGCCTCGGGGCCGAGATCGGCCAGGATGTCTGAGGCTCGGGCGAAAAGAAAATCCCCGGTCAGAATCGCAATGGAGTTACCCCAGCGTTGATTAGCAGATTCGGCCCCGCGACGCCGAGTAGCCTCATCCATCACGTCGTCGTGATAGAGCGTTGCCAGGTGGGTGAGTTCAACGACGACCGCCGAAGGTACGACTCCGGAACGCGCACTATCGCCGTATTCCGCAGCTAGGAGCACCAGCAGTGGTCGGAATCTTTTTCCGCCCGCGCGTACGAGATGCTGCGATGTCTCGGTCACAAAGTCGTCACTACTTTTGACTGCCTCATCCAACTGCGACTCCACTGCCGCCAGCCCTTCGAGCAGGCGCGACTCAAGATCTTCATCGGCGACCGTGAAGCCTACGGTCGCTCTAGTCGCGTAACGAGCCATATCTAGAGCCTAATACCATTGCGCCGGACTTGCCGAGGCGAGTTCGGGGTCCGGTCACCTAATGAAGATATCCGCGTTTGCGGCCCATTCCAGTACCGGCTGCGGAAAGACTCCCAATACGAGGGTTGCAGCGGCACCAAGGGCAATAGCGGAACGGCTGAACCACGATGGCACCGCGACCGCGGGTCCGTCTCCGACTGGATCGGAGAAAAACATCACTACGACAACTCGAATGTAGAAGAAGGCGGCAATTGCGCTGGCGAGAACTGCGAGCAGCACCAGCCAGCCTTCCCCGGCGGCAGCTGCGGCCGCGAAGACCGAGAACTTGCCGATGAATCCAGCCGTTAAGGGTATGCCAGCAAACGACAGTAGGAACAGCGCAAATGAGCCGGCCAGCAACGGATGGGTTCGACCCAATCCGCGCCAGTTCTCCAAGGCGGTATTTTCGCCGGTATCGTCTCGGATCAGCATGACCACGCCAAAGGCACCGACAGTCGCCAAGCCGTAGGTGACGAGGTAGAACATGGTTGCCGCCAGACCTTCGGGGGTCACAGCGATAACGCCGAGCAATAAGAATCCGGCATGTGCAATCGAGGAGTAGGCCAGCATTCGTTTGATATCGCTTTGCACCAGCGCCACGATGGAACCCACGAAGAAAGTCAACGCTGCGATAACCCAGAACGCTGGGCGCCAATCCCACTCTGAACCAGCAAATGCGACATACATGAGCCGCAGGAGAGCGCCGAAGGCCGCGACCTTAACTCCAGCCGCCATAAAGCCCGTTACCGGCGTGGGCGCACCTTGATACACGTCTGGAGCCCACGAGTGGAACGGTACGGCCGCCACCTTAAACAGCATGCCGACGGCAATCATGGCGATACCGCCAAGCAACAGGCCGCTCATTTGAGGTTGCGCCGTCACGGCGTCAGCAATACCGCCGAGGTTGACTGTGCCTGCGAAACCGTAGACCAAAGCGGCCCCGTAGAGGAAGAACGCCGACGAGAAGGCACCCAGCAGGAAGTACTTCAGGGCCGACTCTTGGCTGAGCAGGCGTCGACGACGTGCCATCCCGGCCAATAGATACAACGGCAGGCTCATGATTTCCAAGGCGACGAACATGGTCAATAGATCGTTGCTAGCCGGGAAAAGCATCATGCCGCCAACTGCGAACAAGAACAGCGGCCATACTTCGGTCTGGAAATAGCCCCGGGCAGTGAACTGACGTTCGTCTTCTGACCCTGGCATCGCCGATGCCCTAGCTGCGAAAGCATCGCCGCTGGGATCCACGTGGCGCTCAGCCATAGTCAATGCGGCCAGTAGCGCCACCAGCAGAATGCCGCCTTGTAGGAACAATGCGGGTCCGTCGACCACCGCCGCACTTGCCATAACCGGTCCACCTGAGCCGGCGGCTAATACGACGAGTACGAAAGCCCCAATCAAGGAACCGAAAGTCAAAACCAGTTGGATGGACCGTCGTGAGCTGCGCGGCGCAAAGGCTTCCACGAGGACTCCGACGACCGCAGCACCCAGGACGAGCGCCATTGGGCCCAGCAATGCCCAGTCCAACTCCGGCAGGTTGATGGGTGGGGTGTCCTGTACGGGAAGTGTGATCACGGCTGGCTCCCCTCAGCGACCGGAGTCATCTCTGTGTCCGGATCGGAGGTTCCGGTCCACTCCATGGTGTTGGCCACTGTTGGTTCCAGAACGTCGAGTACGGGAGCGGGGTAAAAGCCCAGGAACACGACTATGGCAATGATGGGCGCCAAGACCCACCGTTCTCGCAGATTCAAATCGGGCATGCCACGAACCTGATCGGTCTCTGGTCCGGTCATAGTGCGCTGGTAGAGCAACAAAACGTACAGCGCCGCAAAGACGATGCCTAGTGTGGCACCAGCCCCCAACCACGGATTGACCGTGAAGGCCCCCAACAAGACCAGGAATTCCGACACGAAGGTACTCATCCCTGGCAACGCCAGGGCGGTCAATCCCGCGATGAGGAACATTCCTGCCAAGACAGGTGCGGGTTTCACAACGCCGCCATAGTCGGCAACGTTGGCAGACTTCCGCCGCATGATCATGTACCCCGCGACCATGAAGAGCAAGGCGGTGCTTAAACCGTGCCCCAACATGTAGAGCCCCGCGCCAACCTGACCTTGCGAGGTAAAGACGAAAATACCGAGGGTTATGAAGCCGAAGTGCGAGAGCGAGATGTAACCGAACAGCCGCTTCATATCCGTCTGGCCGATCGCTGCCAACGCACCGTAGAAGATACCGATCACCGAGATCGCGATGATGACGGGCGCAAAGGTTTGTGAGGCTTCCGGGAAGAGCGGCAAGCACAGCCGCATCATGCCGTAAGTACCGATCTTGTCGAGCACCCCGATGAGGAGGACTGCAGTGCCCGGCGTTGCCGATCCGGACGCGTCGGGTAGCCAGGTGTGTACCGGCCAGAGCGGCGCTTTGATGGCAAAAGCGATGAAGAATCCCCAGAACATGAGGTTCTCCAAACCAGCATCCATCGGAAGTCCGATGAGATCCGGTAGGAACAGCGTGGGAGATCCGAGGGCATTTGCCGCTGTGAACCAGAGCATCACCAATGCGGCGAGCATGACCAAGCCGCCAGCCAAGCTGTAGATGAGGAACTTCACAGCGGCATAGGTGCGTCGGCCGGTGCCGTAGCGCCCGATCATGAAGTAAACGGGTATCAGGATCGCTTCAAACAGGAAGTAGAACAAGAAGACGTCTAGCGAAATGAAGACGCCGATCATCATGGCTTCCAGCAGCAAGATTAAGGCGAAGTATCCGCGCACCTGACCGGGTCGCTGTCCATCGGAACTAGGAAGTTCCGCGGTGTCTTCCACATCGTTCCAGCCGGCGATGATCACCAACGGCACCAAAAGTGTCGCCAAGAACAGCAGTACCAGTGCGAGTCCATCCACACCTACCGAGTAGGTCAAACCCAGTGTCGGGATCCAGCTAACACTTTCGACGAGTTGAAAAGGCTCAGCCGATGAGGCGTCAAACTGCGTGATCACGAAGATTACGACACCAAATGTCACCACCGCGAAAAGCAACGCCAGCTGCTTCGCCCGCTTGACGCTGGGGCCTGCCCCGACAGCCACGACGATGGAGCCAATAAGTGGCACCAGGCCCAGAATGGTC
>JAOZTQ010000082.1 GCA_029939085.1 Candidatus Nanopelagicales bacterium | reverse complement strand
CTGGCGTGCCGGCGGATACTCCGGTCTGGTCTCAACCGATGAGCCAATCGGCTACACCTGGGATTCCACACTCAATGAGGCCGGCACGAGTGGGATCATTACCTTCTTCAGCACCGGTGAAGGAGCCAACCAACTTACTGTTAACAGCGACCCCGACACCACAATCAACAGCTGCCAGACAGAATTCGCACGGATCTTCCCTAACGTTCCTTCGGACCCGGCCGGCAAAGCAACGTCATTCAACTGGACGACCAACCAGTACTCACCGGGCCTTAACGCGGCCTGGGCTCCCGGTCAGGTCACCTCCTTCTGGTCTGCACTAAGGCAGCCCATCGGGCGACTCCATCTGGCAGGGGAATACGCCGGAACAAAGTACGCCAGTATGGAGGGCGCTGTGCAAAGCGGCACCACTGCAGCAAAGACAATCAACCAGAAGTACCGCACTTAACTATTTCGGGCTCGGGACGAGTTCTCAGTTTAGGAAAAGGCAGCGCTCAACTCCGCTGTGAATCAGGCGAATGTGTTAGAGGGAAGATAGACCTGGCTGATGGCATGAGCGATCTGCTTATTGCCCTTGTTGATGTCAGATTTGACTACCTTTGGATCCTTAAAGGAAGGCAAGCCGTTCTGTAGCCGGATTTTAGGTGAGTTGCTCTTCGGCTTCTTGACCAACACTTTGATCTTGGTACCGACCTTAGTCGTTACCTTTTTGTACTTGGGCTTGAGGAGCATTTTCGCCGTGATCGTGCCATCTACCATGTGGCCGAGCAACAGACCTTCCAGATCACTGACGGTCGGAGCCGGACTAGCAGGATTAGATTCTGTCCCAGAGTCACCGTCGCCATCTTTCGCGGGATCCACGCTCACCGTCGCAAGTATTGCGTCAACGGCTTCCTTCTCAGAGATCTTGCTCTTGCCAGTCACTGTGCGGGCAAAGTTCTTAAAGGCGTTGTCATCTGGCGCGAAGACCGTCAACTTGGTGCTGCCGTTAGTGATCACTTTCAGTGGACTATCAGAGTTAAAGTCCAAAGCTGCTTGCACAAGCCCGGCCAGGATGTCGAAATCCCGACCGTTGCTGTCGTATTTGCCATCGATAACGACTTTGGACAGAGGCTTATCGCCCTTGGCGACTGCAGGTGTGACAGCCATGCCAAGCGTAGTGACCAGGGCCAGTGCAGAACCTGCAGCGAGCATCTTCGACGGTTTCATGTGAGTACTCCTTTATGTGAGTATGACGATCCTTTCAAAAAGCGAAAAGCGACAGAGGTTCTTGCATTTCACGGGCAATACGATAAGCACTTGAGCCGACACAATCATATTCACGATGTAGCCACACCAGGGGTTGTACATCTACGAATACCCTAGTGACATGCCGAATCGTTGAGTACGTTTGCTTTGCTGGGCATGAAGCGAGTAGGACTAGGTCATGCTTTCGAAAAAGTTCTCACAAGGTTTCGTGGTTGCAGCCGCAGCCCTATTGGTTGTGTCCGGTTGTTCTTCTGACGATCCGGAACCGGCCGAGACATCGGTATCACCGATACCAACAGCGGAGCCTTCGGAGAGTGAGCCGGTGGCTTCACCAACCGAAACGGAACCGGTCGTGTCTCCTACCGCGACACCCACTAAGGCACCAACTGCGACACCCGCATCAGGACCTCCCTGTACTAACGCAGCGATCGCGGAAGGTCTCGGCGTACCAACCAAGAACGTACAAAATAAGTACTGCGAGGACGGTTGGGCAGGCGCCGAATTCCTCGAGAATAACGAGGAGGACGAGGCTGCAGGTCTACTCCAGGCCGAGGGCGATGCTTGGGTTAATGACAACCGAGAGTCTTGCGGGACTCCACAGATACCCGAATACATTCAGAAGAGGTACTGCGAAGTTTCCTGACTTATCGCTCAGGAGCAGGTTGATATTGAGCTTGTTGCAGTCGGCACTATCGCAAGTCGGCCTATCGTGAGTTCTGCCGTGACCTCTAGTCATGCAGCTGCATTGCTTTCTCAAGTGTGCATTGCCTTCTGAAGTGCTGTTCCCGCACCTCGGCAATTAGGGGCGCATCGCGGGTTCGCGTGTGCTAACCATAGATGTGGCAGAGAATCAGTGGATCCTCAATTTCATACTGCCGTTTCTGTCTGTCTTCATTATTTTGACGCTGTATTTCACACGCAAGTGTGATTTGGCCATTCTCTTGGCTTGGGTTGCGGGGTTCATCATTGGTGGCCTCTGGGAAGCCACCTTCTATTTTCTCGGACCGAGCTTCACGGCAACCTCCGGTTGTTTTACCTACGAAGATGGACCCGAGTTTTGTTTGGCGGATCGACCAGACTGGATTCCTGACTGGTGGAACAACCTGGCTCATACGTTTGAGGATGCTGGCATCTTCATGATCGGAGTGGGACTCGCATGGCTGATTCTCGGACGTAACAAACACCCTCGATTCACTCGATGGCATTGGGGCGAATTCGCGATCATCTGGGTATGGGGCGTAGCGTCCGAGATGGTAGTGACCTGGATCCAAACCGGCAAACAGTTTTACTTCATACCTTCAGACGCGAATCCGGCGTACTACACCACACCCTTCTTCTACGATTTCTTCTACTCTGCACCGCCAGATCTCGTTATCCCTTACACCGTCGTGCCCGATGCCATGTGGTGGATTGCGCCCTTCCCGTTCTACGCCATCTTGCTATGGCTGAAACGAAAGTTTGGCGGTCAGTACTTTGGTCAAAATCCCATCAAGGAAGAAACGGCCGACACCGCAACGGTCAACTAGGCGGCAACTGTCGTTTCCGAGTCTTTGCTACTACATCTCCCACTGCGAACGAGCCTGATGTAAATGAAGTTCTATCGCGTCCGCCACATCAGGAGCTGACGCATCTAAACCTGGCCCCGGAACGACTCGCCATTCCACTTCCTGGGTTTCGAAGATTTTTCGAGCGATGATACGGATCCATGACCGGCCGTATTCGATTTTGTCGTTCACCACGATGGAATCGGTGACCCGGTTACGCACTACAGCGGGCAGATCTGCCCGCTGATCCATATCCAAAGCTAGTTGCTCCGGCGCCGCATCACGGTCGCGCCGCAGCTCCAAAACTAAGGTGGGGGGTGACCAGGTCACATTGTCGATGAGATCCCATCGAATTCGTAAATCTTGTCGATCCGCTTCGGGCACTGCGAGCAAGAGGTGCAACGCCATATCCGTTGCGACCGCATAACCTCCATCCTGGATTTCAACGGCCGCTCTCACGCGCTCACCAAGGGTAAGATCCACGGCATCTCGAATATGCTCGGGAATTTTTTCCCGACTCCAAGGCAAACGCATTAACCCTCCGGAGCCCAATAGTTGCGAAGACTGCGACGATACTTCTCAAGTTCTTGTAGATCAGACAAAATCGCGGCTGACCGGGCACCATCTTCACTAACCTCAGGGGCACTCAAAGTTGCCCGCAAATCGCCAGCTCGGCGTCCCGCGGCTTCGAAGAGCAGCCGGGCCATGATGCCAACTGCATAGTCCTGTTCCGATGTCTCTGCCGAACTCGCCGGCAGTGGCTTAGCCACCATTGCGCCCACCAGCCGACGTTCCTCATCATCTGCGCAGTTATCCATAACTTGTCGCAACCAGGCCGGACTTCCTAGATCGACAACACCAGCAGTCGCTATCGCCTGATGGAGGGAGCGAGTCCTGGTATCGGCGAATGACTCGAAATCAATCGAGTCCAACCAGTCGGCCACAAGTTCTGGCGATCGCACCATGACTTGCAGCGCTTGCCACTCAAGCATGTTGGAGCCACGTGCCGGAACCGCCCCAGCCGGTCCTTGAGGTCTGGCTGGACCGCGCCGACCGGAGTCACTGCCCAACTGCACGGCTCGCCGGACTTGTTCCTGATCAACGCCCAACCAACCCGCTAACTGCCGGTCGTATTCTTCTCGCAGCAGTTCGTCACGAATACCCGCGAGAATGGGGCCCGCCTTTTTCAGTGCTGCAGATCGGCCCTCGGCGGTACTCAGATCCAATCCCTCAATACTGCTGCGCAGTACGAACTCGAATAACGGAGTACGCGACGACACCAGCTCGCGAACTGCCTCGTCACCATCGCGCAGGCGGAGATCGCACGGGTCAAGCCCATCGCTCGCTATGGCGATATAAGTGGAACCAGCAAACTGCTGATCTTCTTGATAGGCCCGCAATGCTGCCTTGCGACCGGCGGCATCACCATCAAATGTAAAGACGATCTTGGCGTCGCTATCGTCCAGCAATAAACGTCGCAGCATTTTCACGTGGCCCTCACCGAAGGCCGTGCCACACGTCGCCACAGCAGTAGTGACCCCAGCCAGATGGCAGGCCATCACATCGGTGTAACCCTCCACAATGACTACTTGCTGTTGTTTGGCGATCTCCTTGCGCGCCTGATGCGCACCGAATAACACATTGCTCTTTTTGTACACCGCAGTTTCTGGCGTATTCAGATACTTCGGTCCGCTGTCTTCGGACAGTCGTCGCGCCCCAAACCCGACGATGTCACCAGATAACTCTCGGATCGGCCAGATAAGTCGATCCCGGAACCGGTCATACGTGCGACCTTCACCTTGACCAGCCACACCTGATTCAACTATCGCGCGGTGCTCATGACCGGCTTTTCGCAAGTGATCAACTAGTCCCTTACGCGGTGCATAACCAATGCCAAACTCTTGCCAGGAATCTTCGTCGAATCCGCGGTCGATGAGGAATGCGCGGGCCTGGTTGGCGGCATTACTCGACAGTTGCGTTGTGAAGTACTCCGCAGTTGCAGCATTGACAGCCAACAAAGCCGCCCGCTTACCTTGATCACGCTTCTGGCCTGCATCGCCGCCTTCGTATCGCAAAGTAACGCCGGTGCGTCCCGCCAACTTTTCGACTGCTTCGGTGAATGAGAGGTGCTCCAACGCCATGATGAAATCGATCGAGTCACCGCCTTCACCACAACCAAAGCAGTAGTACAGGCCCTTGGCCGGAGTCACATGAAAACTGGGAGTTCTCTCTTCATGAAACGGACATAGACCTTTCATCGAGCCACCCCCTGCATTGCGCAGGGTGACATGCTCCGACACGACGTCATTGATTCTGACTCGCTCGCGCACCGTCGCGATATCGTCCGAGGCGATGAGACCGGCCATTGTCTGATCCTACGCCGCGACTTCACACTTACCGTCACGACATGACCGAAGGATGAACGTCGAATTCGAACTCGGTTGTGTTGGAATGTGGCCATGAGTCCCCCGCTAGTCGCTGCGGACCGATCCGGCCAGCGTTTCGATTCCGCCGCTCACCCTGACCCATCAACCTCACTTAATCGCCACAGGTTGCGTTCCGATACGCCGTCTGTGGGGCATCTGGTACATCTAAATAACGCTGGAGCCAGCCTGCCACCACGACCGGTGACCGAGAGAGTGATCGCCCATCTTCGTCTGGAAGAACAGATTGGTGGTTACGAGGCTGCTGATCGTGTCGCTGAAGAGTGGCAACAGGGTCGTGAGTCACTTGCCGATCTTGTTGGCGGTCAGTTGGACGGCATCGCCGTGATGGAATCTTCCACAGCCGCCCTTCACAAGGTCCTGTCCACGGTGCCGCTTCGTAGCGGGGATCGCATAGTAGTCGCAGGTGCAGAGTACGCCGGTACTGTTCTGCCGCTGCTGCAGTTGACTCGTCGAATGGGCGTCCAACTGGATTTCCTCGCCGATGGCCCTGATGGCACGGTCGATGTAGACGCACTGTCACATCAGCTGCGGACTCCCACGCGCATGGTTTTTGCGGTGCACGCTCCTAGTCATAACGGCCTGATCAACGATGTCGCTGCGATTGGGGCGGTAACCCAGGCAGCACAACATCGACCTTGGTACGTCGTGGACGCCTGTCAGTCTCTGGGTCAACTACCGATTGATGTGGCCGAGATTGGCTGTGATTTCCTCATGGCCAGCGGCCGCAAATATCTGCGCGGACCGCGTGGCACCGGCTTGCTCTACGTGGGACCACGGGCGCTTGCGGATTTAGATGCGTTCCCGCTAGATGTCCGTGGCGGTTCCTGGTCTAATGAACGCGATATATCGATCGAGCCAACTGCCGTGCGATTCGAAAATTTCGAACGTTCGGTTGCAGCGGGACTCGGTCTCATGGCTGCGGCCGACTACGCCCGAAAGATTGGGATTGGCAGCATCGCTGGTGCCGTTAGTCGTAATGCTGAATATCTGCGCTCGCATCTCGGTGCAGCCAGTGGCTGGCGACTCCTCGATCGCGGTAAACGCCGTTCGGGTATTGTCGTCGTTCGCTCACACACAACCTCGGCTGAACAAATCGTGGGTCAGCTACGAAAAGAGCGGGTGAATCTTCATGTTGTGCCCGCGACCAGCAGTCCGCGTCAGCTCGGGGACGAGTCTGCATTGCGCATCAGCCCACATGCGTTCAACAACCAAGCTGATCTTGATCGAGCACTCGATTTACTGACTTACATCACCCAATAA
>JAOZTQ010000081.1:4271-6515 GCA_029939085.1 Candidatus Nanopelagicales bacterium | reverse complement strand
ACAGTCTTGGAAGGGCCTTCTCGATAAATTCGTAAGTCACTCCGCTACCCTGAAGGATGACAGTTGGATTATTCAAGCTTCGGGCTTCTCTCAGAATGTATATGCCTTTTCGACAGGCATCGACCGAAGCAAGGCCGAGGGCCGAGCGATCAAGCACCTTTTCCGCCGGCCGAGTAACTACAGGCACGATGATAGGCGGCCGGAGTTCAAGAGCGGCCACCAGGAGCGGCCAAATCTCCTGCGGATCCCATGGCGTCAGTGAGATTGATGCTCCCGGCGGAAAATTATCCTGTAGGAGTTGAAGAGCCTGCGGATCAGCGTGGGTCGGCCCATCTTCGCCAGTTTTTAGCCCTGCATGGGCCAACACGAGGACAATCGGCTGAGTGGGTCTCCTACCGGAGAGTTTTCCTGCCATCGCGCCGATCGCGTGCAAACGAGCACTGATGTGTGCCAGTGGTGCGAGGAAGGCACCGTAGGAAGCTGCGACCCCAATATGGTACCCATAAGAGGCCAGACCCGACATGACGCCTGAGATCGCATCTTCACAGATGCCGCCAACAGCGATCATCCGGGCCTGAGGATTTGATGACGCGCTGAATAGACCCGATGGAAAGCGGTCACCCACGACCGCCGCGCTCGTCGAACCAAGCAAATCGGCGGCGGCGACGAAGAGTGCACCCCCGCTTCGAACGTTGAGGTAGCCGAGGGCCTGACCAAGTTCGTGGCGCAGGGTCGTTGTTGATCCTGCCACCAGACGAAGCTCCTCGGGCACGGGATGACACGCTGCGCTATAGACCCGCTCGACCTGCGGCGGCGCGTCCCGCTGCCTGCGCGCGCGTTGATCGAGGCGGGAACGGGAATGTCTCAGGAGCTCAGCCAAGGATGCTGTCATCGTACGACTTTTTTCGAGCACGGCTCGCAGTGCCACCAGGGATTGCCAATAACAGGACTCAAGTTTTTCGGCGTCATTGCCCTCCTTGCAAGCACGGTCTGAACATCGTGCCGCAATTGCACCGAATTCCACTTCGAGTTCTTCGACTGAGCGGTAGAAACCCTCAGAGCACAAAGGGTGGCCACTCCCGTGGGATGCGCGCCCCTCAACGCCATATCGCCATCCTTTGACAGTGCGGTAAACAATCGCTGTCGGCCGGGTTGAGTCCTCTGTCAAACAACTGTCTTGCGCTTTCAAAATGGCTGAGAAATCCGAACCGTCGGCGACATCGATAACCCGCCAACCCTCAAGCGCGGCCAATTGACCAGGAGTCCACTGCACATAGTCTCCCCGAAGACCGTTTTCGGCACAGACCCGGTCTGAATCGATTGAACTCTGATTCCAGTCGACGTGCAGCACAAGATTGTCGAGATCGGCTGTCGCAGCCGCAGCCATCGCTTCTGAAACGCGACCCGGCGTCAACCCAGCTTCACCCTCGATCACGTGAATCCTCGGCGCATCACGGCCATAGATGTCTTTGGCGCCGAGGGCGAGACCAACGGCGGCGGTGAAACCGACACCGGAAGCGCCAGTCGCAATCGGTACGAGAGGCGTAGCCGGTGTCGGGTGGCCATCAAGCGCTTTGGAGGAAAATGTAGTGAACAACGGAGTGTCGGTTATCGGATTACGGCGGAATCCCAAGAGATCCTCAAGGCGCAACCTCTCCGAAGGGGAGGGGGCGAGCAAATCGGGTCCCGAGATCCGGGCTATCTCATCCCGCAGCGCCCACATTGCATAAAGCCCAAGCGCTTTGTGGCCCGCGGCGAAGCAGAGCAGGTCGGCATCAGGGCGATTGACCTTTTGAAGATCGTAGTCGAGCGTATGGAACAACAAACATGAGAGGATTCTGCCGGCCGAAATCGAACCGCCCGGATGGCCCGAGGTCGGAGCGTAGTTGAATACCATCGCACACAGTGCACGATAGAGTTGGTCAAAACGCTCAAGCGACGTGATCGGTACTCGCGCGCTGAAACCCTCCGCCATCTATTCTTCTTCTACTTTTTTGGCCCACCTATTGATCGTCTCGGTCGCAATGTCACGGCCACCTATACCAAAAGCAATCGCCATCAGTAGATTCGGTAGTCGGGTTTGAATTACTTCTGTCAGGTTTCCGAGGATCGCATTCATAGTGCCCTCCCAAGTGGTGCGTTAAATTTTCACACCATTCTAACCCGGATATCTCACCAGGTTTCGTAGCGAGGATCGTGAGACGATGTGTCCAGCTGGGATTTTCTCGATTTGAACGACAAGTT
>JAOZTQ010000081.1:0-4261 GCA_029939085.1 Candidatus Nanopelagicales bacterium | reverse complement strand
CTGCGCTACGTCGCGGAGGGCGAATTAAAAAAAGCCCAGCTGGCCCGATTTCTCACCAATAAGTGGAAATCCCGGGGGGTCTCTTGGTCAGTTGCCCTGAGTGGGCATTTTGAGATGTGTGACCTTCCAAGCTTCAGTATGGCATGAAGATGTAGGCGATAGGAAGAGTGATCGCAAATGCGAGGGGGTCGAAAGGCGCCATTGGCAGTGTTTTGAGTAGTGCGTTTTGGTCTTTGAGAGGTAGCAATGCCATGAGAGGGAGAAGAAGGGAGGGCTTCGCCCGATATTCGAAGAGGGGCAAAGCCCCTTTCCCCCCTTTTATAGCCTGAGTTGTCGGGTCTTCTCGTACTGCCTCATTATCTCGCTGAGTGCCGGCGGCGTAAAGGATCGGCTCCGCCGCCCGCTGCGCGGCTTCGTCCTTGACACCGCCGTCCCTCAGCGGAGAAGTTGGCAGGTACGAAGAAAACACCCTCGTATGAAAAGCCTTGAGAGCTGGGGTTGTTCAAGGGGGTTAAGCGTCAGGTTGGCAGCTACAGACTGTCTGAGTTTGTCGCGGTCATCCACACTGCTTCACCGCATCTTGGTCACGGTCTGTGGTAGCGCTGTCGGTGGCATGCTTGGCTAGCAGGTCGATGTACTGACGGGCGACATGTGGGCGCAGATTGAAGACCCTGGTGAGATGCTCGGCATCAGGCATACAGCCTTCGAGGCGCATCAGTGTTTCGACCCGGCGGTAGGTGCTGATGTATCGATCCCGGCTGCAGGGAGCGTGCCGCGTCAGCCAGGATATTTCGTCTCCGGTGAGGCCATAGTGATCGAGATCGATGATGAAACTCTTGTGGGTGAGCGTTGTGCCGGCGTCCTCAAGCAGACCCTTGGTGGTAGCGTTGATGTGTAAATCGACGGCAAGATGACGCAGATCCTTGCTCATCGTGGAAGACGACGTGTGGAGGAGTTCGGCAAGGGATACAATGGACATAATGCCGCCCTGCTCGTGGGCTGCGCTGGCAATGACTGCGGCGACGCGTGCGCGTCGGCGACCGATCGGTTCATCCGAGCGCCAGATATCAAGTATCTGCTGTGTGTGGAGAGGAATCGAAACGGGTGTCACCTGACGGTCAGCGACCTTGTCGCCAGACAGGAACGCGGGGTTGTAAGCATCGACGAAGATAGATGTTTCACCTGGGCGCAGATCGTTGGTGAGTTGAAAGCTTTTGCTGATGATGCCCATTAGGTCTTCGGTGACGACTTCGGCGACTCTCTTGGTTGTGCCGAGGTCAAATTCGACGGTTTGCCGAATTGCCGTGTTCAGAGTCTGTTCACCGAGACGCCGCATGGCGTCTGCTTTTTGGCGTTTACCTTTAGGGACGAGTTCATCACGGGTCTGGGGATCAAGTTCGTAACGCCTACGCAGGCGCTCGAGATGGGTTCGGCAATCATCCCGAGCAACGAGTTGGTCATGGACCTCGACGTAGGTGTCATAGGCGGGGCGGGACAGTGCGGAGAGCATACAACGCTCGTCATCGGATGCCTGTGGATATTTGTGGAGGAGATACAAGACCAAAGCAAATTGTTGCTGGTAGCGCCCAATGGCGTGCTCGCTGTGGTTTGTGATCGATCGAATCCAGCTTGTTGTGAGGCCCTTGCCCAGCAATGTTGCAATTTCCCGCTTGTGGCTCGGCGCCGGGCCGATGTCCTTGACGGCGCCTCGTGTGGGGACGAAGAAACCACGATCGCGCAGGCGGTTGACAAGATCTCCGACGGTACTGACGTTGATGCATAAAAGCACGCTGAGGTCCTCGTAGGAAAGGAGTGCCCGTTGCGAATATGTCTGCCGGCAGAGACGAAACAAACGGATCGCTCTGGCCTCGACTGTGCCCTCTTCGCGCATCACGACGAGATCGATGGCATCGAAGTAAGTGAGGCGAACGGGTACTACTTTGCAGTGCATGATCGGTTTGCCTGCTGGTTCGTCGATGCTGACCGCTGTGTGAATGATCTCCCCAGGGGGCCGTAAATCACTGAAATAGTGACTCAGGTGATCAGCAAACAGCTCAAGCGATACCTGGGTCTGGGCCGGTGTGAGTCCAGCTTCGGTATCGAGAAGATTGGCAAGACACCGGTCCGGGGACTTGCTCTTATCGCGATGAGATGCAGAATGGTACAAGGTAGCGTCTCCTTTGTGGGCTAGTTTTTTTGCGATATCAGCCTCGGGGACGCTACCGTTTTTTGTCAACCGTCAGGGCGGATCTTTGGCATCTTGGCGAGGCGTAATGCGTCTGCGTCGTTGAAATGACCTGACAGCCAAAAAGGGAAGATGAGCCTTTGTCACGACTTCGACTTCTCTTTGTGCAGGAGTTCGAGATACTCGATAACAAGCCGTTGCGAACACCCAAGAATGCGTGCGATGACCATCGGATTCGGTTCTTTCTCGAGGTAGAAAACAAGCTCTCTGACTTGCTCAAATCGGCCGATGTACCGCTCGACGCTGAACGGTGTGTGGTCGGTGGCGCGGGCGATCTCGGAGGTTGACTCACCGGTTAAGTATCTGGAAACAATCTGTTTCTTGTGACTCGTGGCTGATCCGATGTCCTCGACAATGCCACGGGTCGGCAGCACCTCGCCAGTCGCTTTCATGTGGCGCCTGAAGTGGTTGCAAACAACGCTAGAGCTATAACCGGTTATCACGGCAAGTTGCGCGCTAGACAGTGTCGCTCCCTGCTCATACGCTTGGCGAACCATGCGCGCAATGCGTCGCCGCGTTACCAAAAATGGTTTCTCACCAGCGGCAAACCGATCGATATCGTCGGATACGATGAGATCGAGCCGAACCGCCTTGAGCTTCTTATCCTCGAGCTTGTTCCGACTCCAGCACGATCCTTGGCCAATTTCCGGGGCAAGCACAAGAAGCTGTCCCGGCTGCATCATATCGGTAGTGAGCAGCGTATCCTCGACCACTTCCAGTATTTCGTGGACGAGCAGTCGTGCCACTTTTGGTTGTCGGCCGAGTCCGAGTTCGTCACACAAAAGCACCATGATTCGCGAACTCAGAGTTAGCGCTCGTTGAGGGCCATAGATTCTCTCCTTAATGCTTGCACCCTTATTCATCAAAAGCACCCTCGTCCTGCAACGGCGCATAGCGCAGCAAGAGATGATCCAACATTCTCTGGTACTCAGGATTCCCATATTCGTCTGCCAGATCCAGGTAGGTCGATACCAGCCTCTCGCTGAGGCCGGTGATCCGACTGGTGGCCACTGGCGCCAAACCCTGATTCCGCATAGCGAGAACCCGCCCAAAATCTGCCAAGTATCGCTCCACACTTCCCAAACTGTGACCGGTGTACGCGGCGATTCGTCCTGGCTGGCGACCAAGAAAATACTGCCGTATTACTTGTCGCTTGTGGGACACCGTGGGTCCGATGTCTTGGATCAGACCCCTGCTTGGAGGCCGCCCATTCTCCTTGGAACATCGTTTCATCAGTCGCCCTACGGTCGAAAGATCCACGGCCAACAATAGGGAAAGGTCTTCGTGACTCAGTAACGCCCCTTGCCGGTATGATTCTGTGCACAATCGAGTCAAACGTGTCCGACGCAGGGCTGGACTACCCAGATTGTGAAGCACCTCCGCGTCAGATGGATGAACCAATGTCAGTGATACAGGTATTGTCGAACAGTACCGTATCGGTTTCCCAGCCGCTTGCCCAATCGCCACCGTAGGGTAGACAATTTGCCATTGACTTCGTGTTCCATCTTCCCCTGAAACGCTGGTTTCCAGGAATTCACCAATTCGCTGTAACAGTGCCCGGCTGGCGATTGCGCTCAGGCCAAAATCCCGTTCTAACTCGACTCCAAGTGAATGAAGATGCTCTTTCCAACTTAGCCGTTCTTCTGGTTTCCCTCCCATTTTTTCTCCCCTTCTGAGACCTCAGGGGATTTCCACGGAAGGTCAATAGCATCATCGATGTCACGCCATGACACAAAACGATCGGGCCGGCAGGGCCGCGGTTCAACCTGGCCTTGAATACTTCAGAAACGCACCACGTTTCGGCAGCTTTGTTCACTTTGAAACACGTTCCAGTAATTTTCCGTGACACCGATTTTCAGTTGTGAGGTTGTGATCAGTGGCACCCTCCGAGTCCGATTTGGTCATCGTTGAACCTTAATATCCTACCGGACAGGACTTACCGCCTGGCATTCCATGAGCCGTTTTTTGAGCCGGCCATTGTCTGGTTGAATAACTTTTCCCCATCGTCTGTTGAGG
>JAOZTQ010000080.1 GCA_029939085.1 Candidatus Nanopelagicales bacterium | reverse complement strand
GAATCGCCGCGGTGGGAGACTTGGGTATGACCGTGTGGAATTCCATCAGTGCTGAGACTGCTGAAGCCCTAGTGGCGGCTGGCTTGACGCCGGAACTGACCGTCAATCTGGTAACAGAGGCGTTGAATGAAGACTTAGCTGGCGGTGTCGATGTGACAAGCGTCGCGACCGTGTCGGAGCAGCAAATAGATGAACTCGATTTGGTATCTCGAGGTATTGGGATTGTTGCGGGAGTTGCACCAGCGAGGGCAGTTTTTGAGCTGGTTCTGGGTGAGGACGTCCAACTAGATATCGCGCTCGCAGACGGAAGTCGAGCCCAACCCAATGACCGGATTCTTCGTGCTAGCGGACCAACTCGGGGTTTGTTATTGGCGGAACGAACAGCGCTCAATTTTTTGAGCCACTTGTCAGGTATCGCTACGCAGACCGATCAGTGGGTTCAGCAGTTGCGCGGTACTAACGCACGAGTCCGCGATACTCGAAAGACCACGCCTGGGCTTCGGCAGTTAGAGAAGTATGCGGTGCGGTGTGGCGGCGGAGAAAACCACCGTATGTCGCTATCAGATGCGGCACTGGTTAAGGACAATCACATTCTGGCCGCGGGCGGAGTGAAAGAAGCGTTTGCCGCCGTTCGAGATCAGTTCCCCGGACTAGATGTAGAAGTTGAAGTTGATTCGCTCGAGCAGTTGAGTGAGGTCTTGGCAGCAGGTGCGGACCTCGTACTCTTGGATAACTTTACTCCCGAGCAAATGACCGAGGCAGTCAGCCGGAACGCGAATCAGGCCCGGCTTGAGGCTTCTGGCGGTCTCACATTAGATTCAGCGGCCGCCGTCGCTGCGACTGGTGTGGACTACATCGCTGTTGGAGCTATTACGCATTCGGCTCCCATCCTCGATATTGGTGCGGATCTCGTGGATCCAGAAGGGAGATCGTAGGCGTGCTACTAACGATTGATGTGGGTAACACCAACACAGTAATCGGGGGATTCGTCGACGATAATTTGGTGCAGTCATGGCGCATACCGACTGACGGTCGTACGACAGCTGATCAGATGATGCTTGTCTACCGTGGACTGTTGGCGGATCAGCCAGCGTTGACTGGTTTGTCATTCTGCGCGTCCGTGCCCTCCGTTTTGCACGAGATGCGCCTCATGTTCAGTAAGTACTTTGCTCAGGTTCCCACCGTTATTGTCGAGCCAGGCATAAAGACCGGTGTCTCAATTTTGACCGACAATCCGCGGGAAGTAGGAGCAGACCGCATTGTGAATACCTTGGCGGCCTATGAGCGATACGGCGGACCGTCAATCGTGGTTGACTTTGGCACATCTACAAATCTGGATGTGGTGTCGGAATCGGGGGACTTCCTCGGTGGTGCGTTGGCTCCCGGGATTCAGATTTCGTTAGACGCGTTGGCTCAGCGCGCAGCACAACTCCGCAAGGTCGAGCTAGTTCGACCGAGATCTCCTATTGGGCGCAACACTGTAGAGGCTCTTCAATCTGGGGCGTTATATGGATTCGCTGGACAGGTGGACGGGTTGGTCAAGCGAATCTCATCAGAACTCGGCGAGGTGGTAGCGGTCGTGGCGACGGGTGGCTTAGCTGAGATTGTTGTACCCGAGTCCGAGACCATAACTCAACATGATCCATATCTCACCTTGTATGGCCTGAGTTACCTGTTTGAACGGAACCTCTAACCTGTATTGAGTGAGCCAAGAGCACGACGACGCGTCCGAGCAGCAGAAGATCCGTCTTGAGAAGCGTGAACGCATTCTCGCCGAGGGGCGTGAAGCCTACCCAGTGACGGTGCCAGTCACCCACTCGATCGACGAAGTACGTTCGCAGTACCCCGAAGTTCCAGCGGGAGAGACGACTGGCGACGAGGTAACTGTGGCAGGTCGCGTTCTTTTCGTCCGAAACACCGGAAAACTTTGTTTCGCTTCGCTGCGAAGTGGCACTGGAACAGCGGTTCAAGCGATGCTGAGCCTTGACCGCGTCGGCGAGGAAGCACTCGCGGCGTGGAAGCAGGACATCGATCTCGGGGACCAAGTGTGGGTTCACGGAGAAGTTGGGGCTTCTCGGCGCGGTGAGCTCAGTATTTTTGTGGATCAATGGGGATTTGCGGCTAAATCGCTGCGTCCCCTGCCGGTCGCTCACAAGGATATGAACGAAGAGACCCGGGTTCGGCAGCGTTATGTTGATCTGATCATGCGTCCTGAGGCGCGAAAGATGGCTAGAGATCGGATAGGGGCGCTATCCAGTTTGCGCTCGTCCCTCAGCCAACGTGACTTCCTTGAAGTTGAGACCCCGATTTTGCAGACTCTGCAAGGTGGCGCTTCGGCAAAGCCGTTTACGACCCATATGAACGCATACAACATGGATCTTTTTTTGCGTATCGCTCCCGAGCTTTTTCTAAAAAGATGCGTTGTTGGTGGAATCGAAAGAGTTTTTGAAATAAATCGAAACTTCCGTAATGAGGGAGCCGATTCCACCCATTCACCAGAGTTTGGAATGCTGGAGTTTTATCAGGCATATGCGGACTATCGAGATGGTGCTGCGACTACCCGGGAATTGATCCAGGAAGCAGCACAGGCAGTCTGTGGCACGCTACAAGTCGAGCATGTGGATGGATCCATACATGATCTATCGGGCGAATGGGACTCGATTTCACTTTATGGTTCGGTTTCAGCGGCCGTGGGCCGTGAGATTTCACCGCAGACCCCAAGGGCGGAACTAGAGCAACTATGTGATTCGCATGGGGTCGACGTGAACCCGGATTGGCTGGACGGACGTTTAGTCGAGGAACTGCTTGAGTCTTTGGTGACTCCGAACTTCACGGGTCCGACCTTTGTTTTCGACTATCCGGTAGATACTTCACCACTCGTCCGGGACCATCGAGAGACAGATGGCTTGGTGGAAAAATGGGATCTGTATGTCGATGGATTTGAACTGGCCACCGGATATTCGGAGCTAGTAGATCCGGTTGTGCAGCGGGAACGATTGGTTGAGCAAGCCTCGCGTGCGGCAGTGGATGATGAAGCAATGCCCCTCGACGAGGATTTTCTTGCGGCACTAGAGCATGGCATGCCGCCATCGGCAGGTGTAGGTATGGGAATTGATCGCCTCCTGATGGCCCTGACCGGGCTCGGAATCCGAGAGACCATTCTTTTCCCGCTGGTCAAGCCCTTATGAGTGAGCCGTTCACCGACGACTACCGGGTGAGATCGGCTACTACTGCCGATGTCCCGCAGTTGTGGGACCTCATTGACCTCTATGCGCCAGATCGACGTTTATTGTCGAAAGCTCTCGTAACGCTTTACGAAGACATTCAAGACTTTGTGGTCGCCGAAGCTGACGGTGAGGTAATCGGGTGCGGGGCGCTTCACGTTATGTGGCGTGATTTGGCTGAGGTGAGAACTGTCGCAGTGCGTCCTAAGTCCCAAAGTGTCGGTGTTGGGTCAGCGCTGGTTTCTGAACTAATCAACCGAGCGCAAGACTTGGGTATTTCACGTATTTTTTGTCTTACTTTTGAAACTGAATTCTTTACTCATTTTGGTTTTCAAACTCTGAAAGATTCCGGCGTCCCTCCCCATATTTATGCAGAGTTAATGAAGTCGGGAGATGAAGGTGTTGCGGAGTTCCTAGACTTGGAGCGGGTTAAACCAAATACATTGGGAAATCATCGAATGATTCTCCGGTTGTAAAAAGATTTCTAAAGTGCTGAGATATCGATACGCCTTTTCGATATTTAGGAGTTTCAATGGCTCGTCGCGTTCACATTGTGCTGGAAGACGATTTAGACGGTGGGCCAGCAGATGAAACTGTCGTCTTTGGACTCGATGGTCGCGAGTACGAAATCGATCTGAGCGCGCAGCGGGCGGAAAGTCTTCGAGATGCTTTGGAACCGTATATTTCGGCTGGCCGACGTCGCTCTTTGGGGAAGAAGAAGGAGAGATCTGGCACGAGGAAGAGCGGTTCACGTTCCGATCTGGCTCAAATTCGTGAATGGGCAAGAACTAACGGTGTCGAGGTCAGCAAGCGCGGTCGGATTTCGGCCAGTGTCATCGAAAAATATGATGCGGCTGTCGGCCAGTTAACCAATTTAGTTTGAGACTCGTCGTCGGAAAGTTAGTTGGTAACTGAACTAGTCCTGATCCCCCAGCGCTTCACGGTAAACCGCGACCGTTCGTTGCGCTATGGCGTCCCAACTGAATGCCTCTGCTGCTCGCTCTCGCCCACCAAGTCCTAAACGTTCTCGCGTTGCTGGGTCATCCATCATATGGTTCACGGCTCGAGTCAACCCTTCCTCGAATTCGGCGGGGTATTCAGAGTTGTAGTGCACCAGAACGCCGCTATCTGGGGTGACAACCTCGGGAATCCCACCAACATCGCTCGCGACAACCGCAGTTTCACAAGCCATCGCCTCGAGATTCACGATTCCCTGTGGCTCATATATCGAAGGGCACACGAAGGCATCAGCGTGACTATAGAACTGCAACAGCTCTGGTCGAGGCAGTTGATCTTGGATCCAAGTGACGGAAGATTCGCCACGGCTTTCCTGTAACTGTGCGATGAGGCCAGCCACCTCTTTACCAAGTTCCGGGGTATCAGGGGATGATGCGCAGATAACTAGCTGGATTGCCGAATCAAAATTCTCGGCAGCTCTCAATAGATGTGGTAGACCTTTTTGGCGAGTAATCCGACCGACGAAGAGTGCCAACGGTCTGTTCGGATCGAGACCGCGCTGATCTAAGGCCGAGCGGTCAGCGGTGGGTCGGTATATCTCGGTATCTATGCCGTTGTGTACTACGTGAACTCGGTCTGGGTCCACGAAGGGATAGCAATCCAAAACGTCTTCCCGCATACCGGCGCTAACTGCGATGACCGCGGCAGCTTGCCGATAGCTCTCTCGCTCAATCCAGGACGAAATTCGGTAACCACCACCTAGTTGTTCTTCTTTCCATGGGCGGCGAGGCTCGAGGGAATGTGCTGTCACGACATGTGGGATACCTGAGAGCAGGCCAGTGAGATGTCCGCCCAGATTCGCGTACCACGTGTGTGAATGAGCAATATCGAGACCTCGTGCTGCATCTGCCATTTCAAGGTTCACACCTATGGCTTGCAAGGAAAAATTATCGTCTTCTAGTTCAGTGGGTGGTTCGAAAGCTTGTGCGTCTGGACGTGGCTCACCAAAGCATTGAACCGAGACATCCGCGTAGCTACGCAGATGTTTTGCGAGCTGTTCAACATGGACCCCAGCACCGCCATAAATCTCCGGGGGCCATTCCCGCGTCATTAGGCCGACTTTCATTCCTCGCACTCTAGTGGGGAGAGGTGACCGTTAGCCTGCTGCGATCTTCGCTATACGACAGAAACGGTGCATTTATTCGGTCAATCAGTTGGCGGATGGAACTGTAGTCGCTTTTGGAATGGTGAAATCGCAGGCGAGGGAGGTCAAGGAAATCGGTCTCTGCCGGCAGCGCACCTGATTGCCTGATGCGGCCGCTGCCCAGTAGAAAGGAAAATTCCTCGTTGATCTCACCAAGGTCACTGAAATGAAGAGGGTGCCTCATCCGCAAGACAAGCTCGTTGCCGACGATTCGCTGGGAATGATAGTTCGCGTAGAAGCGCTGAACGTGGGCCACGGCATCGCTGGGAGAGTCTGCGATGTAGATATGGCTAAACCGTGGCGGTTCTATCCAAACACCGGGTCATATTCAAGCGACCGGGAGATGGGTAGTAGATGAAATTCCCTGTGACTGGGATCGCCGACAGCCAGGCTTCGAGGTTTGCGCCCGGCTAGTGTGGATGCGTGAGTAATCCACGTGTTCTTGGCATTGTTCTGGCTGGTGGCGCAGGTAAGCGGTTGATGCCGCTTACTGCCGATCGTGCAAAACCGGCTGTCCCCTTTGGCGGGTCGTATCGTCTGGTCGACTTTGTGCTGTCAAATCTAGTTAATGGTGGGCTCAATCGAATCTGCGTTCTGACGCAATACAAATCGCACTCATTGGACCGGCACATTACGACTGCCTGGCGGATGTCAGCCATCGTGGGTGACTATGTAACGCCGGTGCCAGCGCAGCAGCGGCTAGGACCCCGCTGGTACACCGGAAGTGCAGACGCGATTTTTCAGAGTCTGAACTTGGTATATGACGAGCATCCCGATCATGTTGTGGTGTTCGGTGCCGACAATGTGTATCGCATGGACCCGCAGCAGATGTTGCGACAGCACATTGACACGGGTGCGGGTGTCACGGTTGCGGGTATTCCGATGCCGCGTCGAGACGCCCATCAGTTTGGCGTAATCGAGACAGCTGCCGATGGAATGCGGATCGCCGACTTTTTGGAAAAACCTGCAGATCCTCCTGGTATCCCAGGTAAACCAGAGCAGTCTTACGTCTCAATGGGTAACTACGTCTTCTCAACCGATGCCCTGATTGAAGCGCTCAAGACTGATGCCGGTGATAGCGACTCGGTTCATGACATGGGTGGTGACATCATTCCGATGTTGACCTCAGCGGGAAACGCCTA
>JAOZTQ010000079.1 GCA_029939085.1 Candidatus Nanopelagicales bacterium | reverse complement strand
ATCATGCTGAGGCCATAAATCCGACATTTCCAGTCTAGGAGTAAAGCTAAGGCCTCGCCGACTGCCATCCGGGAGTAAATGACGACACAATGACCACGAAGTGCCCACATCGGATAAACCCGATAGCTCGAGTGGACTCATGAGAGCTACTTGAATGTAAGGATCAATATGAGTGCTGCAGAACACGTTCTGGCGGAGATCGCATCACAACCTGACTGCTGGCAAGAAGCCGTGGAGCTGTTGCCCGAGGTTGCTGGTCTTCTACCCCAGGCTGGTGAGCGAGTTGCCGCAATTGGCTGCGGCACCTCCTGGTTCATGGCCGCCTCCTATGCCGTGTTGCGAGAGTCCGCTGGACTTGGTGAGACTGATGCCTTTTCCGGCTCTGAGGTTCCCAGCGATCGCGACTACGATCGGGTCCTGCTTATCAGCCGCTCAGGAACCACCACTGAGATTCTGCGACTGCTCGAAGACTTGAGGGGTAAGACTCCGACGGTGGCGATCATCGCGGACCCAGATACCCCGGCACGCGAGCTCGCCGATGAGTGCATCGTGCTGGACTTCGCTGACGAGGAGTCAGTTGTGCAGACTCGGTTTGCCACTACAACGCTGGCTCTCCTACGCGCCAGCTTGGGCGAGGATCTAACGCAGGCAATCGCGGACGCACGGCGGACTATCAACGAACCCCTTGACCCGGCAGTCGTCGCCTCTGAACAGTTCACTTTTCTCGGCACTGGCTGGACAGTCGGATTGGCAACTGAAGCCGCCCTCAAGATGCGAGAGGCATCACTTTCTTGGACTGAGTCCTACCCGTTATTGGAGTATCGACATGGACCAAAGAGCATTACCGAAGGTCACAGCACAGTCTGGTTCCTCAGCCCCGAGACAGACGGGATCGAGGAAGAAGTTGAGAGCTTCGGTGGGACCGCAGTTATTGCAAATGCGGATCCGCTGGCCGAGTTGATTAAGTGTCAACGGCTCGCGGTCCAAATAGGTCTCAACAAGGGGCTCAACCCAGACCTCCCACGGAACCTGAGCCGCTCCGTGATCCTGCCCGAAGGCTGAAGGCAAGTGTCATGAGCACCAACGACGTGGTCTTCGGTGTAGATGTCGGCGGAACGGTAATCAAAAGTGGCACCGTCGATACCGATTATTCGCTGCTGGATCGCGAGCGGCGACCTACCGGTGCAGGGATGGGAACAGATGTCGTCTTCAACAATATTTTGGAATCCGTACAGGCACTGCGTTCCAGGCTCCCTGAGGGATCCCGACTCGTTGGAATAGGTGTCGCGATCACCGGTATTGTCGACGATGTCAATGGCGTCGCGATCCACTCTGAAAACGTTGGCTGGAACAATATGCCGCTACGTTCCATGTTGGAACAGGAACTTGGGCTTCCCGTTGGTCTTGGCCACGATGTCCGAGCCGGTGCTCTTGCAGAGTCCAGCATGGGAGCAGGCCGCGATCACTCGAACATGATGTTTATCGCTATCGGCACTGGTGTATCGGCGGGCATTTTGGTTGACGGTCGACTCGTCTACGGCGACGGATACGCCGGTGAAGTGGGACACGTCAACGCCGGACTCAATGAGCCTTGCGGCTGCGGCGGTTCGGGTTGCGTCGAAGCCATTGCCTCTGCGTCAGCAGTCGCTCGTCGCTACAGCCGACTCACCGGAATTGATGTTGAGGGAGCTAAAGAGGTCGCCGATCGGGTAAGTGCCGGTGACGCGAGCGCCATCCAAGTGTGGAACGACGCAATTAACGCATTGGCGACAGCGATGGCATGGACCGCTGGCGTTGTCGGCTGCGAGGCAATCGTGGTTGGGGGCGGTATGGCAACGTCGGGAGAACTCTTACTCGCACCGCTGCGCGAGCAGACCCATCGAAACCTCAACATCCTGAGATGCCCCGAGATCATTCCCGCTCAACTTGGCGACGAATCCGGTTGCCTTGGCGCGGCAATCATCGGCTGGGACAGATACCGGGGCGATGCCATATGAAGACATTTACTGCGGAACAAGTCTTTCTCAACGGCGAATTCGTGCGCGACGGGTGGGTTCGCGTAGACGCGGACCGAATCGTCGAGGTTGGCGTCGACGCGCCGCCTGATTCCATCTCTTTGGGTAATGCTCGCATCGTGCCGGGCTATGTTGACATACACACACACGGCGGTGGTGGTTCCAGTTTCGGTGGCGGCACACAACCAGCAGCGGACGCCGCGGAATTTCATCTAGCACACGGAACGACATCACTGATTGCAAGCCTGGCCACCGCGACTTTGCCGGAACTGGCTGAACAAGCCGTCAACCTAGTACCGCTTGTGAGCGATGGAAAACTGGCCGGCATCCACTTGGAAGGACCGTTCCTCAGCGAAGCTCGCAAGGGTGCACACAACCCCGAACTACTGATGCCGCCAGATCTGGACTGGTTAGGCAGTGTGATCGATAGCTGTACGGTGTCGGCCGGCACGTGTGCAATAAAGATGGTGACACTAGCTCCAGAACTGCCCGAAGGAATACCGGCGATTGAACTTCTGGTGGAAAGGGGCGTCGTGGCTGCGATCGGTCATTCCGATGCGACCTACGAGCAGACTGTTGCAGCAATCGCTGCGGGTGCCACCATAGCGACGCACCTTTTTAACGGCATGCCCCCACCCCATCATCGTGAACCCGGCCCTGTGGTGGCCTTACTGCGAGATCCCCGAGTCACCGTGGAGTTGATTAATGACGGCGTTCATGTGCATCCCGGCAGTGTGGGCGCGGTATTCGATGCGATAGGCAGTCAGCGGGTTGCCTTTGTCACAGATGCTATTGACGCAACAGGTATGGCTGATGGGCATTACTTGCTCGCTGGCTCAAGGATCGCCGTAAAGAGTGGTGTGGCTCGGCTTGAAGATAAGGATTCGCTCGCTGGCAGTACCTTGACCATGGACACATCGGTCAAGAATGCCGTTCGCGATGGCATCGCGATCGAGCAGGCAATCACGGCCGCGACCCAGTCCCCCGCGGTCGCACTCGGGTTGTCAGATCGTGGTGAGCTGCGCGAAGGCCATCGGGCTGATCTGCTCGTGCTTGATGAAAACCTCGACGTTGTCAAAGTCATGCAGCAAGGCAGCTGGACTGAAGCGGTGGGATCTGCATGATTGTGACAGTTACGCCTAATATCGCTCTGGACATCACCTACTCGCTCGACTCCTTCGAGCTTTATTCCTCGATGCGCGTTTACGACGTCGCTGAACGGGCTGGCGGAAAAGGCATCAACGTGAGCCGAGTTCTCCACGAACTGGGAATCTCGACGATGGCAGTGGGCATGGTGGGCGGCGTCGTTGGCGCTGCTATTACAGCTGATCTGGTCGACAGCAATATCGATCACAGACTCGTATCACTCGCAGGCCAAACGCGACGATCGATCGGTATCGTCGATCGATCCGCCGGTGACGCGACCGTACTCAACGAAGCTGGTCCGCAGGTCTCTGCTGACGAGTGGGCGGATCTGCTTAGCCTTGTGCGAGAACAGCTGGTGTCGGCCAGTGTCCTTGTCATCTCTGGCAGCCTGCCGCCGGCAGCCCCACTTGAAGGTGTCGGCCAACTAGCATCATTGGCCAGTGAGACTGACATTCCAGTTGTCGTCGATACCAGCGGAACCGCGCTAATCGCTGCCGTTGAAACGGGAAAGCCCGCCCTCGTTAAACCCAATATTCACGAACTCGCGGATGCTTTAGGAACGAGTGATCCCGTAGCGGGTGGTCGCGATTTAATTGCACGCGGTGCCGGCGCAGTCGCCGTTTCTATGGGTGCCGACGGGATGGCCATCATTACCGATAGCCAAGCTTGGCGTGCTAGACCGCCCGAGTTCATCAAAGGGAACCCGACTGGTGCCGGTGATGCGAGCGTTTCAGCGTTGGCAGCGGGGTTGGCTGAAGGTAAAGGTTGGGAAGAATGCCTCAGGAATGCCGTAGCGCTGTCAGCCGCTGCTGTCGCACACCCCCAGGCCGGAAGTTTTGACAGCGATGTCTACCACCGTCTACTCGATATAACCGACGTTGAGGAGTTCTGAATGGTTTTGCGATCCACACCGGAGATGGTCAATGCCGCCGCTGCCGCAGGAAAAGGTATTGGGGCATTCAACGTCATCCAGATCGAGTTGGCCGAAGCCCTTACCGCCGGAGCGACCGACGTTGGCGCACCGGTCATTCTTCAAATTAGTGAAAACGCCGTCAAGTACCACGGTTCACTGGCGCCGATAGCAAATGCAACCTTGACTATCGCTCGGCAGTCACCAAATCCCGTTGCGGTCCATCTGGACCACGCCGAATCGGTTGATCTCATCCACGAAGCTGTCGCATTGGGTTTCACCTCAGTGATGTTCGATGGATCCCATCTGGATTACGACGAGAACGTTCGCGTCACCGCCGAGGTGGTGCGTTACTGCCACGAGCAAGGTGTTGGTGTAGAGGCTGAGCTCGGTGAGGTGGGAGGAAAAGATGGCGTTCACGCACCCGGAGTGCGAACAAATCCAGCGGAAGCTGCAGCATTCGTGAATGCGACCGGAGTAGATGCACTCGCTGTGGCTGTCGGGTCATCGCATGCGATGACGAGTCGTGACGCGCAGTTGGATTTTGAGCTAATCAGCCGGATTCGTGAGACGGTACCGGTGCCCTTAGTACTGCACGGTTCTTCAGGTGTGGCAGATGAACACCTGACGAAAGCTGTCGAATCTGGGATGACGAAAGTTAATATCTCTACCCACCTCAACCATGCCTTCACTGACACTGTTCGCGAAGTATTGGCCCAGGATCCCGAACTAGTTGACACGCGTAAATATTTGGGGCCAGCACGGGAAGCTGTGCGCCACGAAGTGTCACGACTTTTAGGCATCCTCAAAGTGATTTAAGGCATCGATATTTCCACGGGACTGCTCAACCCGGCGAAATCTGATCGTGTTTGCACTCCTCCGGCTACAAAGCGCTCCAACCTCAAGAGTTCATCAATTTCCGTCGCTTTGAGTGGCTGAATCGAAACTACATATTCATGCTCGATGTGTGATCGATCAACTTCACTCGCCGAGCAACCAACGACAGCCGTCCGTCTCACGAAAACTGACCATCGCCATCGGGGTAGTCGCTGGCTTGTTGCTCGGTTCACTTGGTCTGACAGCACACGCCGCTGACGAGTCCCATAAACAAGTCTCAACCGAGATCATCAATGGAGGACCGATTTCGATTGATGAGGCTCCATGGCAGGTGGCGTTGTTGGATGCGGCGAAGCCGAATGACTACGACGCTCAAGAGTGTGGCGGTTCGATCTTGAGTGCGGTGTGGATCATCACCGCTGCTCACTGTGTGGTCGATGAGGACGGGGTGACGGAAAGTCCTAGTTCTTTTGAGGTTGGTGCCGGTATCACCGTGTTGGGTTCCCCGAACGTCACCCGCTCCGAAGTGACCCAAATCGTGGTGCACTCCGGATACGACGACGTAACGTTGAACAATGACATTGCACTACTGAGGCTGGCAGCGCCCTTGACGTTGGACGGCACCACCAAAAAAGCTATTACGGTGCCGGACCCGGCGGACCTTGGCACGAGTTGGCCAGCGGCGAATACCGCCGCGTTAGTCAGTGGTTGGGGCAATACCTCAACCACGGGTGACAACTACCCCACCCAACTACAGGCCGCGATCCTGCGCGTGCTCACAAACCCGGCGGACACTTTCTGCGGCTTCTACCCAGATCCCGATGACGTCGACTACCTGAACACCACCATGTTGTGCGCGGGCTACCTCACCCCACCCACGAGGGACGCGTGTCAGGGTGACAGCGGCGGACCGTTGGCAGTGAAAAATAACGGCACCTACCTGCTAGCGGGGATTGTGAGTTACGGGTACGGTTGCGCCGATCCCAGCTATCCCGGCCTCTACACCCGCGTCACGCACTACACGAATTGGATCAGTCAAAACACGGGCCAATCATCACCACCTACGCCGACCAATCCCGGTCAGCCACCAGCGGGAAATCCGAGCTTCCCTCAGCAGCCTCCCGTGGTCACAGTGCCACAGCCTCCTGACGATGACTCCACGCGTCCGCGTCCGGTGGATGTATCTGTGTGGGCGGTGGCGAAGAAGTCACGCCTGCGCGTTGATGTTGATCCTGATGATGTACCGGGCCAATGGAATCTCAGGCTGATGAAGAAAACTAAGGGAGGCTGGATCAAGGTCAAACGTGTCCGCGTCGTGAAAGGTAAGAAAACTCAACGATGCAAAAACGGTGCATGCACTACCCGAGGCACCAACCGCACCGCAACGGTTGACCCAAAAAAGAAGGGAATCTACGGCATTAAAGTCCCAGCCCAATACGGCTACACCACCACCCTCAGCAAACGCGTCAAAATCCGACGCTGACCACCAGCCCCGATCGCCACACGATCGACATGAGGCCGCACTTGAACGTGAACTGACGACATCAGCGAGCTGGCCGCCCTATCGATGCGTCCAACATCTGGTTCGGTGAAACTGTCGACGAGGTCTTCCGGGTGATGCGGTGCCATGTCATCTATTGT
>JAOZTQ010000078.1:2539-6558 GCA_029939085.1 Candidatus Nanopelagicales bacterium | reverse complement strand
ACAGACAGGGCGCTACCTCAAGTGGAGTGCACTGCGACAAGACAAAGGAGAAGCGGCATGTACGCGATCGTTCGCGCCGGCGGCCATCAGGAGAAAGTTAGCGTCGGTGATGAGATCGAGGTCAACCGCGTGCCAGAAGAGCCCGGTGCCACGGTCGAGTTACCAGCAGTGATGGTGGTTTCGGACGGTGCTGTCAAGACTGGTACCGACGCTGCCGGAGTCAAAGTCGCTGCAGAGGTTGTCGACCACCATCGCGGCCCGAAGATCAAGGTGCTCCGTTACAAGAACAAGACCGGCTACCGGCGTCGTCAAGGGCACCGACAGGACTTGACTCGGCTTCGGGTCACAAGCATCGGCTGAGGAGATAACACCATGGCTCATAAAAAAGGCGCGGCATCAACAAAGAATGGCCGCGACAGCAATTCCAAGCGACTTGGAGTGAAACGCTTCGGTGGTCAGCAGGTCGGTGCCGGCGAGATCCTGGTTCGGCAGCGAGGAACCCACTTTCATCCCGGGACTAATGTCGGTCGCGGTGGCGATGACACTCTCTTCGCTCTAGCCGAAGGAACTGTGGAGTTCGGTACGGCCGGTGGCCGACGCGTTATCAACGTCGTAGCCGTCGAGGCCTGAGCTCCTCATAAGAAATGGCCCCGTCGTTTATCGACCGGGTAACGGTTCACGCCGTCGCAGGTGACGGTGGTAATGGATGTTCCTCGGTACACCGCGAGAAGTTCAAACCGCTGGGCGGTCCCGATGGTGGAAACGGTGGCAAAGGCGGTTCGGTGATTCTGGTCGCTGATCCGTCCGTTCCCACATTATTGGATCTCCATCGGCACCCACATTTACGAGCCGATAGCGGTAAGCCTGGGCAGGGTGGGCACCGAACTGGAGCCGCTGGCTCAGACATCACCATAGGAGTCCCACCTGGAACTACGGTGGTGGATTCCGCCGGAGAGCTAGTGGCTGATCTGGCCGTGCCTGGCGCAGCCGCAGTACTTGCCCGCGGTGGCAAAGGTGGTTTGGGGAATGCGGCGTTAGCCTCACCTCGACGAAAAGCACCGGGTTTTGCGTTACTGGGCGAAGCAGGCGATCAGCAGGACTTCTTGCTGGAGCTTAAAAGCATTGCCGACGCCGCTTTGGTCGGTTTCCCCAGCGCTGGTAAATCGTCGCTTATTGCTGCCATGAGTGCGGCGCGTCCGAAGATTGCCGATTACCCGTTCACCACTTTGGAGCCAAACCTCGGGGTGGTAGAAGCCGGTGAAACAGTTTTCACTCTGGCTGATGTCCCTGGTCTTATTCCAGGAGCCAGCACCGGAAAAGGATTAGGCCTAGATTTCCTGCGACATATCGAACGATGCGAAGTGATCGTTCATGTCTTGGATTGCGCAACCCTGGAGCCGGGACGAGACCCATTGACTGACCTCAAGACAATCGAATCGGAACTATCTGATTACGGGGGATTTGACGAACGACCCCGGGTAATCGTCCTGAACAAGATTGATATTCCGGAGGCCTTGGAGTTAGCCGAGCTCGTGGAACCGGATCTTGCTCGGTTGGGTTATCCGATTTACCAGGTCAGTGCTGTAAGTCGTCAGGGCCTGCGTGAACTGGCGTTTGGATTAGCACGAATCCTGGGCTCGCGGGAAGAACCACCAGCTGAGGTACCGATGGTTGTAATAACGCCACAAGCCGTTGATGAAGCCGGATTCGTGGTGCGACCTGAAGGAGATCACTTCCTTGTCACCGGTGAACGACCGGAACGCTGGGTGCGACAGACTGACTTTGGTAATGATGAGGCGGTGGGCTACTTATCGGATCGGCTTGCGCGGTTAGGAGTTGAAAAGGAGCTACTGCGACTTGGTGCCAAACCTGGTGCCACGGTCGTGGTCGGCTCAGGTGATGACGGAGTCATCTTCGATTGGGAGCCGACTGTTGATGCGGGCGAGCAAACCCCGCGAGGCAGGCGCGGTACCGACGAGCGGTTGGATGGGTGAGATGTCCCGCACAGTTTTTGGTCAATGCCAACGTTTAGTCGTGAAGGTTGGATCCTCGTCACTCACTCGTTCAGAAGGTGGTCTGGACGAAGAGAAGGTGGTGTCGGTAGCCGAGAGCATCGCGGCGGCGACCAAAAGCGGGCGCCAGGTAGTTCTGGTGTCCAGCGGAGCTATTGCTGGAGCGCTAGCCAAACTTGATTTGAAAGCCCGGCCACGGGACCTTGCGACTCAGCAAGCCGCAGCCAGTGTGGGTCAAGGGGCACTCATGCGCCTTTACTCAGAAGTTTTTGAGTCGCATGGGCTAGTAGCTGGACAAGTGCTTCTCACCGCGGAAGACGTAGTGCGCCGTTCTCACTACCGGAATGCGCAGCGCACGCTGTATCGCTTGATGGAGCTAGGCGTCGTTCCCGTAGTAAACGAAAACGATACTGTCGCGACTGATGAGATCCGATTCGGCGACAATGACCGATTAGCAGCCTTGGTGGCTCACGTAGTTCACGCTGAAGCGTTGATTTTGTTGAGTGACGTAGCAGGGCTGTATGACGGCAACCCGCGTGGCTCTGATGCGGCGCTTATCGCAGATGTGTACGGAACTGATGAAGTTTCTGATTTGTCGTTGTCCGGCCGCGGCCCAATGGGATCCGGCGGCATCAAGACCAAAGTTACCGCCGCCCAAATCGCAGCGGGTGCCGGAATTCCGGTTTTGCTGGCAGACACGGCCAGTGCCACCGAGGCCCTCGCCGGCACCGAGATTGGGACAATGTTTCACCCGACGGGAAAGCGAGTGCCCACGAGATTGCTGTGGCTAGCTCACGCCGCGGACCCGGTGGGTTCCTTGTATTTGGATGCTGGTGCGGTCGACGCGATAGTTTCTCGAAAAAAATCGTTACTTCCTGCCGGAATTAGCCGGGTTTCGGGTGAATTCAACCGAGGTGACCCAGTGGACCTGTTGCAGCAAAACGGGGACGTAGTGGCTCGAGGACTGGTGAACTTTGATTCAGGTGAGTTGCCTGACCTGTTGGGCCGCTCAACAGAAGAGTTAGCCCGTGAATTGGGTTCGGCTTACCGCCGCGAAATCGTGCATCGTGACGATCTGGTGGTGCTGAAACCAAAGCAGTAAGGATGCTGAGGCATGAGCCAGTCTGATACTGCATCACAGCACGGTTCCTTATGGCATGTGACCCTCACTTTGTCTGCACTCACCGAAGTCGCCGAAAATTTACGAGATGAGTTGGAGCGACTTGTCATCGCGCATGGGGTGGGACTCTCGGTTCGATATCAGGAGCAAACTCTGGAACTGCGCTACTGGGATGAGGGATCTGACTGCCGCCGCGTTACGCACAACACCCTAAAGCTGTGGGAGTCCTATCAAAATGATCTAGGTCTACCGGCATGGAATGTTGTGGGTCTGGAAGTACTCAGTCATGAGACTTTTCAGCGTCGTAAGAGCGAAGGCGGTAGACAGGCCGAACTCTTCAGCCCAGGGGTCGCTCCACTCGAAGGCTAAGCGTCATACCCTAGACACGTGACACAGCATCTGTCTGATCAGTTCCGCGCAGTAGCGCAACAGTCCCGAGCTGCGGCTCGAAAGCTACGGGCCTTGACCGCCGATGATAAGAACCGTGCGCTGGCTGCGATCGCTAAGCATCTTGATAAGGACGGTGAACAGATCGTGGCGGCCAACGCTGAGGATCTGGCCACAGCCGAACAGCAGGGGACAGCGTCGGGCTTAATGGATCGGCTGGCCCTTAGTCGTGACCGACTAGACGCCATTATTGAAGCCATCGCAGTCGTTCGGGATCTACAGGATCCTGTGGGCGAGGTAGTTCGTGGGTACCGGTTGCCGAACGGGTTATCTGTCGAGCAGGTGCGAGTCCCGATGGGAGTCGTAGGCATGATCTACGAAGCTCGCCCCAATGTCACCGTGGACGCTGCAACGCTATGTCTCAAGAGTGGGAATGCTGCATTACTTCGGGGCTCAACTAGCGCAGCAAAAACGAATGTGGCGCTGGTGGACAGTATGCG
>JAOZTQ010000078.1:0-2439 GCA_029939085.1 Candidatus Nanopelagicales bacterium | reverse complement strand
AGGAGGATGGCAAAACAATGTTGAACGCGATCGTTGTCCGGCTTGCTGAGTTCGAGAACTCCGAGGGTCAGGAGATTCAAGAGTTATCTCCGGTGGCTTACGGTGCGATAGCTTTCGCCATTCTCCTTATCTCCCTCATAGTTGTGACGCGCCTAGACCTTGACCGCTGAGGTTGCGATGCCTTCAGGGGGACCCATCGGTGTCATGGGAGGATCATTTGACCCGATCCACGTCGGTCATCTGTTGGCGGCGAGTGAAGTAGCTGATCGGTTAGAGCTATCAGCTGTGATTTTTGTTCCGGCCGGGCAGCCGTGGCAGAAGTCACGCAGGGAACTAGCAGCTGCAGAAGACCGCTATGCAATGACGGTAATTGCGACTGCAGGTGACCCGCGGTTCTCGGTGAGTCGCTTGGAAATCGATCGCCCTGGACCGTCCTACACGATAGACACTTTGCACATGCTCGCGGAGACGCTGGCATCCTCGACGCTTTATTTCATTACGGGAGCGGATGCCTTGGCGGGAATTGAGACCTGGTATCGCTACGAGGAAATTGTCGAGTTGGCCCACCTCGTTGGAGTCTCACGGCCTGGTCATGCACTTCCGAACGATCAGCCGGTCGCTGCATCTGCCACCTTCGTTGACATCCCCGGTTTAGCGGTAAGCGCTACTGACATTCGTGAGCGCATTGCGGCGCACCGTTCCATCCGCTACCTCGTGCCCACGGCAGTTGAGTCATATATCTACAAACATGAGCTGTATCGGGAAGCTGAATGAGCGAGACTCCTCAGCAGGTCGAAGAGCTGCGCCGGCGAAGGACATCGCAGCTGGTAGGCGCAAGCATAGTGATTGCCCTGATTTTTGGGATCGCGCTTTTGGTATTGCAGTTAACGAGCAGCAATAGCCCGCCCAATCCAGATGTTTCGCCAACTCAAAGTCCCACAACTAACCCCGAACCACTTGAAACGGTGATGATTCGGGTCGTTGACGAAAGTGATGGTGAAGCCCGAGTAGCTGGCAATATGTTGACCGGGATTGGGACCGAATCGGTTGTAGATGCTGTAGTGCTGCCAATGCCGGACAACCTCGTAGTGGCTTCAAATGACGTGTCACCCAGACCGTTGCGACGACCCGGTGCAGGACCTCGAGGTAGCGTCGACACCGTTGCGGCCACCTTGGGAGTTCGAGTTGATGCATCGTGGAATCTTGAGCGCAAAGCCCTAGCAGGTTTGGTCGATGGTGTGGGTGGGGTGCTTATCGACGTCCCCAAACGTACGGTGGTGCGTTCGAACGATGGTGAAGTAGTTGATCGATTCCCTAAGGGTCGACAGCGTATGTCCGGAACCCCGGCGTCCTGGTATGCGGTCGGACAAGTACGAGGTCAGACCGCTCAAGATGCCATGAGGCGCTTTGAATCCGTGATGCTGGCCTCGCTTTCCGAGCTACCGCAACGAGAGGCGGATATCCGGCAGACGCTAACGGCTCTTGGAGCGCTTTCACCTTCCACAGTGCCCTCGGAAGAGTTATCAGGTTACCTACTCAAACTCTCCGGAGAAATCGCCGATGCCAACTACCAAGCGGTTAGTTTGCCGGTTACTGACATCGGTGAACTCGCCTGGACGGATTACCCCCAAGCCACTCCGCTACTGGAAAAAGTAATGCCGGAAAACCTATGGGCCATAACGGAAGTTTCACCGCCGCGTGCCTTAGTGACGGCTCAGGTGCGGCCGCCAGGTCTCATCGCATCGACCAGAGACGCTCTTATCGCGGTGGATTTCGAATGGGTAGACGGTCGAGCTGTCGACGTCACAAACACTCAGAAAACTCGGATTCTGGTAAACGGTCCGTCAGATTGGGGTTTCACCGTTGCCGAAGCGTTAGATCTGCCCCGAGACTCCGTCAAGGTAAAGGGGAGTAATTCCAAGCGTCAGGCACTTGCCGACGTCGAAGTGATTCTCGGCTCAGAGTATCGAGCCAACTGACCCAAATCTGTACGAAACTGATTGGCTCCGTAGGGTGGGGGTGTGAGTGCAGATCTGCAGGCCGCTGAATGGGCGGAAATCGCAGCACTGGCGGCATCTGACAAAAAGGCCACCGACATTGTGGCCTTTGACGTCAGCGACGTGCTGGTCATAACCGATGTGTTCGTAGTGTGCACCGCTGCAAATCAACCGCAACTTTTCGCAGTGGTGGATGAGGTGGAACATAAACTCAAGGATGCAGGAGCTCCGCGGCCTCGCCGAGAGGGAAAAGGCGAAGGCAGTTGGGTTCTACTGGACTTTATTGATCTCGTCGTACACGTTCAGTTGCCGGAAGCGCGATCCACTTACGATCTAGAGCGGTTATGGCGAGATCAACCACAGTTAGCCTTACCTGATTCCATAGCGGAGCTCTGATGAGTCGCCGGGTGATTGTGTGGCGACATGGTCAGACGGAGTGGAA
>JAOZTQ010000077.1 GCA_029939085.1 Candidatus Nanopelagicales bacterium | reverse complement strand
AGCAGCGGCTGAAAAGTTTGGTAGCCAGTCGAATCGATGAGCGTTACCGGAATCTTCCGCCGGGTAAGTTCCCGAGCGGCGTAGTAACCACCGAAGCCCCCGCCGACTATGACTATTTCTCGATGAATCTGCGTCACGGTCGACTCCCTCTACTTAGTTGGGTGATGAGTCTAAGTGGGGAGTATGTCCGTCGCCAGCCATGCGTCGCACATATCCGTGACTAGGTAGCGACTAGGTAGTCATATTGCCTTGGGATTCAACAGCACGAAGTGATTTGCGAAGAAGTGCGGGAACTAGCAGCGCAGCAATGATGCTAATGACAAGGAAAAAGATTTCCAGAGAAACGGATCCCAGTGCATGGCCCCAAATCAACGTTCCGATTGGCGCGCCCAACCCCGTGATGAGCATGTAGGACGCGAGATATTCGTCTTCCTCTTTTTCGGTCGCGTCAGCAGTAGCGCTCGCATAGAGAAATGAACTCACACTGAAGAAGACAGCACCGAAAACAAAAGCACAGAAAATAAGCAGATAGAGATCAGGACCATAAGGGAGCAGTGCCAGAGCACTCAATGATAAGAATGCAACGGCAGTAATTTGCACCGCTCGAGTAGCTGCCCGCAACGGTGTCCGTCGACTCTCAAGTCTTCGCACAACTAGTGGCGTAAACACTTGCCCAAGCGCAAGTATAAAGAAAACTAGACCAGCCTTTTCCGATTCACCGTGTCCCAACTGGTTCAAAATGGGCACCACCATGGTCACCAGCGGCCCCAACAATATTGCCGACGCGACACCCAACCAGACTGAGGAACGCAGTGCTGGTGACTCCTTCATACAGACAATGAGGCTTCGCCATGGTTTCTTGACCTCTTTTGGTTGAGGAACTGGGTTTGTAGGCGGACGAAACTTGAGATACCAAACCGCGGGTAGGCCGAGTACGGCACCGAAGATGAACATGGGCTCGGCCCCGATACGACTGACAGCAAACCCGGCTACCAGCGCCCCGATGGCAGCAGCTCCTCCTCTAAATCTGCGATTCATCGCAGTCGCATCATCTAGTGGCCAACCTGAATAGTGCACCAAGAGAGTTGGGGTGAGTGGTTTGAGTAGCCCCCGGAAAACTCCAATAAACAGTGCGTATAACAGCAGCGTGGGAAGTACAGCAGCGTTCAAGAATAAAGCGATGCCCGTAACCGCTGACGTCAGCAGCAGCGCAGCGCGAGCCCAGTACAAAGTCGGAACCGAACCCAATCGTCGAGCTACCCGTGTCGCATACACGACACTTAACGAACTAGACACAAGACTCAAGCCAAAAACGAGCGAAGTATTTCGAGCGGTCTCGGCCAAGGACGTTCCTGCGCTCGCGATAAGGATCGCGGACGAGAGATAAGTCGCAGTACCACCTAAGGATGAGAGCGCGGCAGCCCCTAGGTATCCCCGAAAGCGAGAGTCCATACGCCGCTCATCGGCCTTGGCTGCCTTCGAAGTACCCTCTGCCACAGTCACTTACTCACTTCTGGTTGATCCCATTGGAGGCATTTCCGTCTCACATCCGGCGATCGAGCCCCGTCTACGAAATCACGACCTGGCGGCGATGTACCGACTCGTTAGATTTTGCCACTAGCCCACAAACGGATCTAAACCGACCGCCAAAAACAAGAGTGACAGATAGGTAATGGAACCATGGAAAAGCCTCATCGGCTGCGGTCGACCGAGTTTGACTTGATTGCGTAGCGCGTACACCTGCCATAGGAATCCAGCACCCAACAGCACAGCTGCCACGGAATAGAGCCACCCCATCCCGGCTACTGGGATGAGAATGAGCGATGTCGCAATCATGGCCCAGGAATAACGCATAATCCGAACCACGACCCGTGAATCCTGCTCCACAACGGGAAGCATTGGCACTGAAGCTGCGGCGTAGTCGTCTCGATAACGCATCGATAGGGGCCAATAGTGAGGCGGAGTCCAGAAGAAAACGATCAGGAAGAGCACAACCGGTGCCCAATCCAGCCCGCCGGTGACCGCAGCCCATCCGATCAAAACAGGCATACAACCGGCAGCACCACCCCACACGATGTTTTGCGGGGTGCGACGCTTCAATAGCAAGGTATAACCGAATACATACATTGCTATTGCGGCAACGCCCAGCGCGGCGGCAAGCCAGTTACTGGTAAGCCAGAGCACTACGACTGACAGCACGGAAAGCACCCAAGCCAGGATCAGTGCGTGACGAGGTGGGACTGTGCCAGCAACCAGGGGACGATTACCCGTGCGATGCATGAGGGCGTCAATATCTCGATCTAGAAATGAGTTGAAGACATTTGCACCGGCCGCTGCCAAGGCCCCACCCACTAACGTACCGAGCGCAACACCCAGCGGAGGCCACCCATCAGCGGCCAGCAACATGGCCGGCACAGTGGTGACCAAAAGTAGTTCGATGATTCGAGGCTTCGTCAGCGCGATATAACTCTTGAGCACGGCGATACGGGGAGGTGAGGTCGGCTGTGAGGAACCGGCTTCTACATTAGATTCTGAGCGAGTGGTCTCGTCCGGGTCGATAGCTGACACCCGTTACTCCATTCGCTAGCCACTGATCCCGCCGCGGGACTCTTCTAGTCTATCTGCAAGGCCATGTGATCACCCAACGTCACCATCCCAAAATTAACTGACACCGGGTTATTCAGGAAGCGGGCCATCCGATCTTTCGGACGATAGGCTGCCGGGGAATGTCCGGGCTCGACCCGACACGGAAGGAAGCAGCGTGAACGACAATCTGGATTGGTCCGAACTAGATGATCGGGCGGTCGCAACTGCCCGACTACTCGCGGCAGATGCGGTGCAAAAGACTGGCAATGGGCATCCGGGGACAGCCATGAGTTTGGCCCCCGCTGCCTACCTGCTGTTTCAGAAATTTCTGCGTCACGACCCCTCAGACGCGAAATGGCTGGGACGCGATCGTTTTGTGCTATCGGCAGGCCATTCCAGTCTGACCTTGTATATCCAGCTTTTCTTATCCGGATACGGCCTGGAGCTGTCTGATTTGGAGGCATTTCGCACGTGGGGAAGCCTTACGCCTGGGCACCCGGAATACGGCCACACCGTTGGCGTCGAGACGACAACGGGTCCTTTAGGACAAGGTCTCGCCACTGCTGTCGGCATGTCCATGGCTCAACGTTATGAGCGCGGCCTGTTCGATCCCGATGCCGCTCCGGGGACGAGCCCCTTCGACTACAACATCTGGGTAATCGCCGGAGATGGCTGCCTGGAGGAGGGCATTACCTCCGAAGCATCTTCACTGGCTGGAACCCAGCAGTTGGGAAATCTGACCGTAATTTGGGACGACAACCACATCAGCATTGAAGACGACACTGCCATCGCATTTAGTGAAAACGTCGTCGAGCGTTACCGAGCGTATGGCTGGCACATCGAGGAAGTAGCGCTGGGCGCCGATGGATCAGTTAACGTCAAAGAATTTGCGGGAGCATTGGCGGCCTGTCGTGAAGAGACCGCTCGTCCAAGTTTCATTCGGTTGCGATCAATCATTGGTTGGCCAGCGCCCACGAAACAGAACACCTACAAAGCGCACGGTTCAGCACTCGGTGCCGACGAAGTAGCCGCAACGAAGGAGATTCTCGGATTCGACCCCAATAAATCCTTCCAGGTTGCCGATGAGGTACTAGCCCACGCTCGCGAAGTCAAAACCCGTGGGGCAGCGCTGCATGCGGAGTGGCAGAAAGGCTTCGATAGTTGGCGTTCCGCGAATCCGGATCGGGCCGCACTTCTTGACCGGATTCAATCCGGTGAGTTACCAAAAATCGATTTACCCGAATTCGAGGCCGGTGCATCCCTGGCTACTCGCAAGGCTTCAAGCCAAGTCATCCAAGCGATTGCTGCAGCTTTGCCGGAGTTCGTAGGTGGTTCGGCCGATCTCGCGGAAAGTAATCTCACTACCATCGAAGGTGGGGGTTCATTCCTACCCGCGAGTGTTGAGGTCAAACCCGACTCACCATTTGCCGGTCCACACTCGCCATACGGTCGGATTCTGCATTTCGGAGTCCGAGAACATGCCATGGGTGCCGCAATTAACGGAATGGCTTTGTCTGGTCTTTGCAAACCGTTTGGTGGGACTTTCCTGGTCTTCAGCGACTACATGCGTGGCGCGGTCCGGGTATCAGCCGTGATGAATATTGCGGCAACGTTTGTCTGGACTCATGACAGTGTTGGGCTCGGAGAAGATGGCCCAACGCATCAGCCAATCGAACACTTGTGGGCACTGCGACTCATCCCGAACCTCAATGTGGTTCGACCTGCCGATGCCACCGAGACTGGTGTCGCATGGCGCACCATCATCGAACGTGGGGAGCCAGCCGGACTCATACTTACTCGTCAAGGTGTGCCGACCATTGATCGAGACACTCATCCAACCGCCGACCATGTGGCTAAAGGCGGATACGTACTATCGGATACCGATGGAACGCCAGATGTCTTGCTCATCGCGACCGGTTCTGAAGTAAGCGTGGCACTTGATGCTGCTGCGGAGCTTGCCAAGGAGGGAACTGCAGCGCGAGTGGTTTCTATGCCATGTGTTGAGTGGTTTGAGCAACAAGATGCGGCTTACCGTGAATCCGTACTGCCCTCGGCCGTTACCGCTCGGGTATCGGTCGAAGCAGGAACCACTACTGGTTGGTGGAAGTTCGTGGGCACAGATGGACGCACTGTTGGGATTGATCATTTTGGTGCATCGGCCGATGGCGCCCTCCTCATGGAGAAGTTTGGGATCACCTCAGCGGCCGTAGTCGCTGCTGCGAAGGAGTCAATCGCAAGCGCAAACGCGTCCTAGGTGCGGGAAACATCTCGATTCGGTAGGCAAACCTCCAGGTGGGTCGATAGCCTCACCGCAAAGGTTACGGTCCGAACGGTCCGTCTTGCCCGGAGGAGGCTAAATGTCCGAGAGGTTGAAGGCTCTAGCGGATGCGGGGGTATCCATTTGGCTGGATGATTTGGATCGCGAACGGATTAAGTCCGGTGAGCTGGCACAAATCATCGAGCGTGACAGTGTCACCGGCGTCACCACGAACCCGGCGATTTTTAACAAAGCAATAACCAGCGGATCGGCGGCCTACGAAAGCCAACTCAATGATCTTGCGGTCCGGGGTGTCGAACGAGACGAAGCGGTTCGATCGATCACCACGCGTGACGTTCGTGATGCGTGCGATGTGATGCACGGTGTCTATGAACGCACCAAGGGGATCGATGGTCGAGTCTCTATTGAGGTAGACCCACGCTTTGCCCGTAAGACGCCGCAGACCATCGCCGCGGCCCGCTCGCTGCACTGGATGGTTGATCGCCCGAATGTCTTGATCAAGATTCCTGGGACCGAAGAAGGTCTTCCCGCCATCGCTCAGGCCCTGGGAGAAGGCATATCGGTGAATGTGACCTTAATCTTCAGTCCCAAGGCATACATCGGCGTTATGGATGCCTGGCTCGAAGGCCTGGAACGCGCTGACGCTGCAGGTATCGACCTCAGCTCCATCCACTCAGTTGCGTCATTTTTCGTCAGCCGAGTAGATACCGAAGTCGATAAGCGGATTGATTCAATCGGGACCGCAGAAGCCGAAGAGTTACGGGGTAAAGCGGGTATCGCAAACGCTCGCTTGGCTTATGCAGAGTTCGAAGAGGTTATGAAATCGGATCGATGGAAGGCTCTTGAAGCAAAAGGGGCACTACCGCAGCGACCGCTATGGGCGTCGACTGGAGTCAAGGATCCCAAATATGACGACACACGTTATGTAATGGATCTAGTCACCAAGGACATTGTCAACACGATGCCGGAAAAGACCATGCAGGCTGTCGCAGATCATGGGGAGCTTAAGGGCGACACGATTCGGCCGAATATTGCAGACGCACAGCAGGTCTTCACAGATATTGCTGCTGTCGGAATCGATATGGATGACGTCTTTCGAGTGCTTGAAGATGAAGGGGTCGAAAAGTTCGTAGTGGCATGGGTGGACTTGCTGGATAACTTGCAGAAAGCACTGGAGCAGCGCGGCGACTCGGAGGCCTGATCATAATGACCGCACGCAATCCACTGCGCGATCGGCGTGACCAGCGCCTCCCGAGAGTTGCTGGCCCATCTGCGATGGTGATCTTCGGTGTCACTGGGGATCTGGCGCGGAAGAAAGTTATGCCGGCCATCTACGATCTGGCTAATCGTGGTTTATTGCCACCGAACTTTGCCTTGGTGGGATTTGCGCGGCAAGACTACGAGAACCAAGACTTCGCGAAGACTGTGCACGATGCGGTCAGTGAACACTGCCGGACTGAGTTCCACGAAGATGTGTGGGATCAGCTGTCCGAAGGAATCCGATATGTTCGCGGTGATCTCAATGATGCGGAGGCCTTTAAGGAACTGCGTCGCGTTCTGACCGAACTCGATAGTGATCGCGGCACGGGTGGCAACCATGCCTACTACTTCTCCATACCGCCACGGTTTTTCTCGGTCGTCACCGAACAACTGCAACAAGCGGGGCTCGCATCCTCTGATAATGGTGCGTGGAACCGCGTCATCATCGAGAAGCCGTTTGGCCACGACTTGCAGTCAGCTCAGGAACTAAACCGC
>JAOZTQ010000076.1 GCA_029939085.1 Candidatus Nanopelagicales bacterium | reverse complement strand
CATAAGGATCGAGTTTGGCGTATCGACCGTTGCAATCAGTCGCCAACGCGACACCGCGGCCGGTGGCTTCATCAATGCGAATCATGCCGGAGTCTTCGGGCTGAGCCAGAACGGTATTGCCCCGTACGTATCGATCGTATTGGTCGGTGATCCACGATTTGTCGGCAAGATTTGCCGACCCCAACAGCTGAATAAGCGTACTGCCGATATCTGCAGCCGTTTGGGGTCTCGGCAGCTCGCCCGGACCGTTGGCTTGCAATGCGTCCAAGTAGTCAGGACGACTAAAGGGTCGCTCATAGATAGGACCATCATGAGCAACGCTTCGGGGCGGAACATCGACGATCCGCTCATCGTGCCAATCCACCGTCAGCCGGCCGCCCTCTGTGACTTCACCGATGACAGTCGCTTCAACATCCCACTTTTCGCAAATAGCTAGGAAGCCATCAATATGTTCGGGAGTCACAACAGCGCACATGCGTTCTTGGGACTCACTCATCAGGATTTCTTCTGGGCTCAACGTCGCGTCACGCAACGGCACCCGATCCAACCAGACGTGCATGCCACCGTCACCGTTGCTGGCAAGTTCGCTCGTTGCACAGGAGATTCCGGCGCCACCGAGGTCCTGGATTCCTTCCACCAGCCCTGCGTGCAGAACCTCGAGAGTGCACTCAACGAGCAGCTTCTCCATAAACGGATCACCGACCTGGACACTAGGCCGTTTTGCCGGACCGTCGGCATCAAACGTCTCACTGGCCAAGACGGAAACACCGCCAATGCCGTCCCCGCCGGTGCGCGCTCCATAGAGGACCACGAGATTTCCTAAACCTTTGGCACTAGCTAAATGAATATCGTCATGTTTCATCGCTCCAACGCAGAGAGCGTTCACCAGCGGGTTGCCCTGATAACAAGAATCAAAAACCGTCTCACCACCGATGTTCGGCAATCCGAGACAGTTTCCGTAACCACCGATACCAGCGACAACACCACGGACAACACGGTGGGTATCGGGGTCAGTAGGCTCACCGAACCGCAGCGGATCCATAACGGCTAACGGTCGTGCGCCCATCGAGATAATGTCCCGGACAATCCCACCGACACCGGTGGCGGCGCCTTGATGCGGTTCAACATAGGACGGGTGATTGTGACTTTCGACCTTAAAGGTCACCGCCCAGCCATCACCAATATCGACGACTCCGGCGTTCTCACCTATTCCCACGAGTAGGGCGTCACTTGCGGGAGCTTTCTCGCCAAACTGTCGCAGATGGACCTTGCTGGACTTGTAGGAACAGTGCTCACTCCACATGACCGAGTACATCGCAAGCTCACTCGAGGTAGGACGTCGCTGCAAGATCTCACGGATTCTTTGGTACTCGTCTGGCTTTAATCCCAACTCGGCATAAGGCTGCTCAGATTCGGGAGTGGCAGTTGCGGTCGCTACGGTATCTACGCTCATCGGGCACTTCCGCTTCCAACGAGTGCCTTCACAACTGATGTGAAAAATCCCTGACCATCCACCCCAGGTGCACCGGTTAGCGGATCGATGGCGTGCTCGGGATGGGGCATAAGTCCCACCACATTTCCGGAATCATTGCAGATCCCAGCTATGTCTCGGAAAGAGCCGTTGGGATTACCGCCGATATACCGCACAACTACCCGACCATCATCTTCCAGTTCATCCAGGGTGTGGTCGTTCGCGACATAGCGACCTTCCCCATGCTTTACCGGGATCAAGATTTCCTGTTCCGAATCGTAATCAGCAGTCCAAGCTGTGCGATTGTTCTCCACTCGTAGCCACTGATCGCGGCAGATGTAATGCAACGATTCGTTCCGCGTTAACGCACCCGGCAATAGGTGCGATTCACAGAGAATCTGAAATCCGTTGCAGATACCAATTACCGGCATACCGCGGCCGGCTGCCGCAATCACTTCAGTCATTAGTGGCGCGAACCGGGCGATGGCACCGCAGCGCAGATAGTCACCGTAGGAGAAACCACCTGGGACAAGTACTGCATCGACGTCTGCCAATGAATCAGATCCATGCCATAGGGGAATCGCTGACATCCCCGCCGCCGAAAGCGCTCTGCGGGAATCAGAATCATCCAGCGATCCGGGGAACGTAATGACGCCGACCGAACTGGTCACTGTCCCTCCTCCACTCGGAGGCGGTAGTCCTCAATCACCGGATTCGCTAGGAGTTCAGCAGCCAGACGGTTCAAGGTTTCGGCGCGCTCTTCACTTACTTCGCCGTCTAAGGCAATCTCGAACCGTTTACCTTGCCGAACATCCGAAACCCCATCAAGGCCTAAACGAGTCAGGGCACCCTGTATCGCTCGTCCTTCCGGATCGAGAATTTCAGGCTTCAACATGACATCGACTACGACTCGGGCCACATCCACTCCAGACTCGCCAAGGCACCCACGACCGTGGGACTACTCAAGCCTAACTCCGCAGTCGGTCCCGGTTGTATAGGCGCCACTGCTCTATTTCATCTAGTGGTCCGCGTCACGGTAATCAGACAACTAGGTCACCCTCGGTACTCGGAACGTGGCGGCTGTTGAGAGCCAGTCCGGGCTGAGGCCCCCTGGCTGAGCCGAGAAACACCCCAATTCTCAAGCGCACCTCAAGATCTGGCGATCGGCATAGCGCAAACCGCTCAAGTGATGCCTATTCTCTGGTCACTACCGAGCAACGGCGCAGCGAAGGTAACGGGTTTGGGAGTCCTTTCTTGATTGACTCCCAAACACGGAAGTGGACAACTCCACGCCACAGCAGCACCGGGTTCGGCCAAGGGAGAGGACTCAACGGTGCAGACCCAAGAATCAATCCTGCGAGACGTGAGTGACGTCGCAGAATCTCGTGAACAACGCCGACTAACCCGACTACGCCGAATCGGATTCCCGTTAGGCGTCGTTGCGATCTTCTTGTGGTGGCGGATCGGCGTGGGCGAACCCATCATCCTGAGCAATTTTTCGTTGCCTTCGCTCGATGCACATCTCGTCATCATCGCGGTATTTTTCATCTTCCTTATCGGAATGCTGCTGATCATGACCCTTGGCGCTGGACGTTCCCCCCACGTGCTCTACCGAACCGAACAACTAGATATCGGTTTAGATGACGTCGTCGGGATTGAACCCATCAAGGAAGATATTGATCGTTCCCTCGACCTGTTCCTCGCTCACAAGACTTTTGCCCGCGAAATGGGGGGTTCACCCCGTCGCGGCCTGTTGTTTGAGGGACCTCCGGGAACCGGCAAAACGTACATTGCGAAAGCGATTGCCAAAGATGCCGGTGTCCCCTTCCTTTTCGTGAGCGCAACCAGCTTCCAGTCCATGTACTACGGCGCAACGAGTCGCAAAATTCGCAGCTACTTCAAACAACTCCGTAAGGCCGCTCGGTCTGAAGGTGGCGCTATTGGCTTCATCGAAGAAATCGACGCGATTGCCATGGCCCGCTCTGGTCTGAGTAACTCAACGGCCGAAGGCGCTCAGAACCACACCACAGTCAACCGCGCAATCTCTGAGGGGGTCGGTGGCGTAGTCAACGAGCTCTTGATCCAGATGCAGTCCTTCGACGAGCCAGTCGGCTCCGATAAGTTCAAATCGTGGTTCATCGATAAAGCGAACCTCATACTCCCCGCGTCCCGTCAGATGCGTCGACCAAAGAGTCAGCCAGCAAATATTCTTCTCATCGCCGCGACTAACCGGGCTGACAATCTCGATCCCGCTTTGCTCCGACCGGGTCGCTTCGATCGACGCATCTCATTCGATCCACCCGCGCTGGCGGGTCGGTACCAACTCATTGAACACGCCTTGACGAAGCGAAGTCATGAAGCTGAGTTGGATGATCCGGAAGTTCGTTCTGCGATCGCCGCTGTCACACAGGGATACACACCCGCGATGCTTGAGCACATCTTCGACGAGGCACTCGTCAACGCGCTGCGTCGCGGGGCAACCCAACTCAGCCGCAAGGACTTGGAGCGGGCACGGTTGACCGAGGAGATCGGTATGGGCCAACCAGTCGCTTACACCGATCACGAGCGGCGGTTGATCGCAACACATGAAGCGGGTCATGCCACTATCGCCTATCTGGTTGCCCCATACCGTCGGCTGGACATCCTCAGCATCATCAAACGTAAGGAGTCGCTTGGACTCTTGGCCCACGGGGACACCGATGATGTCTTCACTCGATCGCAATCAGAGATGACCGCAATGATGAAGATCGCCTTCGGCGGCCAGGTTGCCGAGGAAATCTTCTTCGGGGAAGTCTCAACGGGTCCGGCAAGTGACCTGGCGTACGCGACAACGGTCGGTGCACAGATGATCGGTTCCTGCGGTATGGGTCAGACTCTGATCAGTCTGCAGGCAGTATCCAGTTCGTCCTTCTCTGACACCAATCTCGTAGGTCGAGTCTTGGCGGATACCACTCTCAGAACGGAACTTCAGGACTTACTGTCGGATCTCAAATCGACGACTACTGAGTTGATGCGAGAAAACCAACACATCGTGGTCGCTCTCCGTGATGCTCTGCTAGACCGACACGAACTTGTGGGTCACGAAATTTTGGATGTCATCGAGCAGGCAAGTAAGCCACCGGTCAGAGTTCCGGCTCAACAGCAGTTGGGCGACTAAACCCGGTCACAGCCCATGGCAGGGACCGGCAAAAACGTCTCCGGATATCCGGCTTCCGTCAGGTAACCTCACCGCGGTACAGGTAGTTCCGGCAGTGCGAATATTCGCGATATTCGACCCCGTCAGACTGGAACGCCAAACAAACGTGCTTCGAAGATCGGCACTTCGCATATCCACCTTCTTGAGATCACTTTCCAGCAGCAATCCATTGCGAAAGGTCACCTTTCGTAACGATGTGCCTTTCGCCATAGTCGACTGAACTAACTGCGCTCCAGAAAGATTCGCCGACTTCAGCTTCACGCGCCGCAGGTTCACTTGCCGAGTACTGGTTTTCTTCAGATTTACCGCACGCAGATCGACGCCGCGGAAAGTCGATTGCGTGATCTCCGCATCAGCTATTTTGGTGCGCCGCATCGAACTGTCGACGACAACTGTCTGGCTGATAGCAGCCCGAGACATGTCGCTACTTTGAGCGGAAACTTCAGTGAAGTTGGAGCGGATGATGCTACCGCCAACAAGATTCGCCTGGTCTAACTGGACATTGATCATGGGGCACTCGATGATGTCTGCACCTGCGAGGTTCGCCCCACGTAGATCGACGCTTTCGAAACTGCACCGATAAAGAACAGCATCACGAAGATCGATGCCACGCAGATCGACATTGGTGAGCCTGGTGCCCGTCAGGTTCGCGCCAACGCAGTTTCCGCCCGGTTCGAGTCGACATTGCGCGGAGTCAGCTGCGGAGTTACCGGCAGAGCCAGCTAAGCCTAGGAGCACTACTGCGAAAACGACGGCACAACGAACAGCATTGATACGGACTGTTTCCATGCTTTGCAGCCTACTGAAACCCGCGTGGAACTAGTCCTGAGCTGGAAAATCCATACCCGTGAGGCGCCGGAACGCTTCCCGATATTTCGATGCCGTCTGCTCTACAACTCGTTGCGGTAACGGTGGGGGCGGTTCGCCGGAATTTCGATCCCATCCCGACTCTGGCGAAGTGAGCCAATCTCGAGCAAATTGCTTGTCGAAGGACTGCTGCGCTTTACCGGGCTGCCACGTCTCCAATGGCCAGAATCGAGATGAATCCGGTGTCAAAATTTCGTCTGCGAGTACTATCGTGCCCGCCGAGTCCTGGCCGAACTCAAACTTGGTGTCCGCGAGCACAATTCCTCGTTCCCGACAAATCTTTTCGGCTCGGTTGTAAAGCGTAAGAGATAAGTCTCGTAACTTGTTCGCGATATTCGGATCCAAGATTGCCGACATCCGATCGAAGTCAATATTTTCGTCATGATCGCCAACAGCTGCCTTGGTTGCCGGTGTAAAAATCGGCTCGGGCAATCGATCACCATCCCGCAGACCATCCGGCAACTGCACGCCACAAACACTTCCGGTTGCACGGTAATCCGCCAAACCGGACCCAGTCAGGTAGCCCCGGACTACACACTCAACCGGAAAGATTTCCAGATTCCGGCACTCCACGGCACGGCCCTTCACGCCGGCAGGCACCTCATCGGTAACGACGTGATTTGGAACCACGTCGGCCAGTTGACCAAACCACCACAAACTCATCTGCGTTAGCACCGCGCCTTTTTGTGGTACCACGGGCGAAAGAACCCAGTCATAGGCTGATATCCGGTCACTCGCGACGAGCAATAAATTACCGTCGGGGCTAACAAACAAGTCTCGAACTTTTCCGGAATAGACGTGCCGATACCCCGCTGGGAGCTGCAGATCTTCCGCCGTCGGTCGTGAGGGAACTAAGGGTCTCGGTTTGATCTGCTCAAATCTGATCCACACCAAGGGCACACCCACTGAATCCTGGCTATTTTCCGGCTGGCCAGCGAGGACTTCCGCTTGCCAAGCGGCGACCGAACTGAAGTCGCCACCCTCAGCTTCAATTTGTGTCCAGGTCACATCACTCACCGCGGTCTCTTGGACTTCGGTCACCTCAACGACCGCGCCATCCCTTGAATCGGTGAACCGCACCCGATCTCCAGTAATCACCGGAGATGAGTCGCTGCGCAGGAACACCGCAACCCTGGAACCGAACG
>JAOZTQ010000004.1:15630-22722 GCA_029939085.1 Candidatus Nanopelagicales bacterium | reverse complement strand
CGGAACGATGCGCCCAAATCGGGTCTACCCTGGCTGCGTATGTGGTCGAAACGGTCGGACCACAGGAATATGAATTTTCCCACCAAGAGTTTGCAACGAGGCTAGGCGAGACTTTCGGCAGCGATGCTCGCGAAGAGGTAGCGGCGCATCTGAAAATCGCCTGACCACATGCGCCAAATCGAGCCGGAACCTTCGCGCTGGCAGTTACCAGATCCGCTGCTGGCTTCAGAGGGAACGGATTTGATTGCGGCCGGTTCAACTATCGAACCGGCACTCGCACTCGCGGGTTACCGGCAGGGTCTATTTGCGATGCCGATTTCCGAGGATTTAGTGGGTTGGTTTTCACCGGATCCTCGCGGTGTTTTGCCGTTGGATGGACTTCACATAAGTCGTTCGCTCAGGCGGGCCATACGTCGCTATCGGGTCAGTGTGGATACGGCGTTTAATGAAGTTGTTGCGGCTTGCGCTGATCCGCAACGAGAAGGTCACTGGATTGCCCCGGACTTCGAAGATTGCTACCGAGAACTGCATCACATGGGCTGGGCACACAGTATTGAAGTGTGGGATCCCGATGGGGTGCTGGCGGGGGGCTTGTTCGGAGTCGAGGTCGCTGGCCTGTTCTCCGGCGAGTCGATGTTCCATCGAGGTAGAGACGCTTCCAAAGTGGCGGTGGTAGCCCTAGTGCAACGTTTACTGGAAGCGGGCGGTGATCGCCTGCTGGACGTGCAATGGTCAACACCGCATCTTGAGACGTTAGGTGTCGTAGCGATCTCACGCCGTGATTATGTGGCGCGGCTGCGCCGAGTTGGCGATGAGAGACCTGCCTTTGAACCCGGTGCTTAACCGTGAGCCTGAGTTCCAATGAGGATCGTGTAGCGGGTCGAATTCGATTGGCTTTCCCGATGAACGAGGCGGGCATTCCGCATGCGACACCACGCGGGAATATCAGTTTCGGCGGCAGGATCATCTGCAACTAACTCAATAAGGCCGGCTTTAAGTTCAGCCGCGGCTTTAGCTAACTCGATGACCGGAGCCGGGCACAGCAGCCCCCGCGCATCAATCGTGACTGCTGGAGCTTCAGCTGAGGATTCGTTTGATGTTTCGTGTGATTCAGTCACGGATTGGGCGCTCCTGCTTCAAGGCGTAACTTTGCCACTACCCGCGTTAAATCAGAAACGAAATGGGCCGCCTGATTTTCGGTCAGCTGCGGTGGTACCGAGACTCGAAGACTGCCGTGGCTGGATGCGCCTACTTCGGTCAAGACGTGGTGGGGACGTTGAGTGTCTGAGGTGCAGGAGGCGCCGCTGGCGCAGGACCAGCCAAGCTGAGCAAGTTCATCAATCAACTCATCGGCCGCAACATAAAGAAACGAGAACATGGTGATGAAGCTCGACTCCGGATGTCCCACGATTTCGCAGTCTTGGATCTGATCAATGATTTCGGAGCGCAGGAATGTACTAATTGCTTGAGCGCTTCCGGCCTGTGGCGTAGCTGCTTCGAGGGCTAGTGCCGCGGCGGCGATCAATGGGACCGGCGGCGATGCTGGTTCCAAACCACCAAAACCGCCAACTGAGGTCCGAGCTGCGGGAAACCGTTCAGGAGCCCGAATCGCGAGCAAAGCGGACCCTGGGGGTCCACCCCACATCTTGGGATCGGAAATCAACAAATCCCAGTCGTCGCTAACCCGATCCCGACCGAGCGTAGCTCGCGCGTCGACAATAACTGCGCTTTCCGCGTCGAGGTGCTGAGCTAAAGATTTCAGGGGTTGTCGGCAACCGATCTCCAGATTTACATCTTGTACGACAAAGGCTGTGGGTTCTCGATGGGCGACGTGAGCTGCCGCACCGACGTCGATATGTCCGTCACCCGATACCGAAAGTTTGCTGGATGTCGAATCATGCCGGAGTTCGATGGCCTGCAGGATGGCGGCGTCCTCAACCGCATTAACGGCGATGTGACGGTCTGAGTACCCCGAGATGGCGAGTTCGAAAGCGGCCGCAAAATCGGGGAGGAAGAAGATACCTGCACTCGTGATTCCCAAATACTCGGCAACCGAGTTTCGAGCTGAGTCCAGCAGCCGCCGCGATTGCCGGGCGGATGGATAACGACGCGAAGCGTCCGCCCAACCGAGTCCCCAGGCAGCATTGAGTGCCTGCTGAGTAGCTGGCGTCATGGGAAGACCCGATGCAGCATCCAAATATCGGTCTAGATTTGGACTGTTTACGGCGGCAACGGCCGGATCTGTTGGCGAACCGGTCGCAGATGCGGACATAAGTGCACGTTACCCGGCTCCCTCGGGTGTAGACGGCCCATCGGTGCGCTAGTCTCGTGCCGACGGCATTTTGTCGACTGTGCCGCGAAATGCGCGGCAGCCCAAAAATGGGCCCGACAAGGAGTTGATGTGGCTAAGTCCAGTAGCGCCTCGCGAAGTCGGCGCAGGCTCGGAATATTAGGTCTGGGGACGGCCGGACTAATCACGCTCACTGGCTGTTCCGCACGCGAAACTCTGTTCATTGGCATCCCGGAGCCAGCCACTAAAGAAGGTCAGATTATCGAGGACCTTTGGGAAGGTGCTTGGGTCGCCGCGTGGCCGGTAGGGATCCTAGTCTGGGGCCTGATGATCATCTCGATCATTTTCTTTGCGCGTCGCAAGAAAGATGAAGTACCCGAACAAACTGCTTACAACCTGCCACTCGAAGTCCTGTACACCGTGGCACCGCTCATCATGATCTTCGGTCTCTTCTGGTTCGCAGCCCGCGATGGCTCCGAAATCCTCAGCACGGAGAAGGAAAGCGACCACACCGTCAATGTCGTCGGCTTCAGGTGGAGTTGGGCCTTCAACTATATCGAAGAAGACGTTTACGAACTTGGTACCCCGCAGGATGATCCGGTGCTCTGGCTACCGGTGGATGAGCCGGTGCGCATCGACCTCACATCACCGGACGTCATTCACTCCTTCTGGATTCCTGCCTGGCTCTTCAAGAAGGATGTCATTCCCGGCAAACTGAACCAGTTCGTCGTCACTCCAAATAAGGAGGGCGATTTCGTTGGTAAATGTGCTGAGTTGTGCGGTGTCGATCACTCGCGAATGCTCTTCGACGTGAAAGTAGTACCTAGAGCTCAGTTCGAGGAACACATGGCCGAATTGCGAGCTAAGGGGCAGACAGGTCAACTAGATACGGGTCGCGTGAACACGTCCGGGGCTCCCGGACCGTTTGGAGTGAGTGCTGAATGACAATTCTGGCGGAACCCCCCCAAGACAGTCCGGACCTCGTACCCCCGCGGGAAACCGGTGAACCGTGGGAGCCCAAGAGCGACTTCCGCCTGGGCCGCACCATAGTCAACTGGCTCACCAGTACTGATCACAAGGTGATTGGCTACCTCTATCTGATCCAATCATTCGTCTTCTTCCTCATTGCCGGCATCATGGCCCTCATAATCCGCGCGGAACTCACCTCGCCCGGATTGCAGTTTGTGTCGCTGGAGCAGTACAACCAGCTTTTCACCATGCACGGAACAATCATGCTGTTCCTGTTCGCTACACCACTCTTCGTTGGACTTGGTAATGCGATCATGCCGCTGCAGATCGGTGCTCCCGACGTAGCCTTCCCCAGATTGAATATGTTGGGTTACTGGCTGTTCTTCTTCGGTGGCCTCATCGTCTCGCTGAGCCTGCTGACCCCACAAGGCGCGGCAGCCTTCGGTTGGACCGCCTATGCGCCGCTATCTGACGGAGTCTTCTCGCCAGGTGTCGGTGGCGATATGTGGCTTATGGGTCTCGCTATGGGTGGTTTGGGCACAATCCTAGGTGCCGTCAACTTCATTACGACGATCTTCTGCATGCGGGCACCGGGTATGACGATGTTCCGGATGCCGATGTTCACGTGGACCGTCTTCGTGACCAGCATCTTGGTGCTCTTCGCCTTCCCACTGCTAGCAGCCGCCCTGATAGTTCTTGAAGTGGATCGCAAGTTCGGAACCGTTGTCTTCGCCGCAGACAACGGCGGCGCAATCTTGTGGCAGCACCTCTTCTGGTTCTTCGGCCATCCGGAGGTTTATATCCTGGCACTGCCATTCTTCGGCGTCGCCAGCGAAATCTTGCCAGTTTTCAGTAGAAAACCGTTGTTTGGATACAAGGGCCTCGTCTTCGCCACCATCGCGATTGCGGGTCTTTCGGTCGCAGTCTGGGCCCACCACATGTACGTCACCGGTGCGGTTTACCTACCGTTCTTCGCGCTAATGACCATGCTGATTGCAGTGCCGACTGGAGTGAAATTCTTCAACTGGGTGGGAACTATGTGGAAGGGGTCTCTCTCTTTCGAGACACCCATGTTGTTCACATTGGGCTTCATGGCGACCTTCTTATTCGGTGGCCTAACAGGGGTGATCCTTGCCTCGCCGCCGCTAGACTTCCCGGTCTCTGACTCTTATTTCGTGGTCGCGCACTTCCACTACACCGTATTCGGTACCGTCGTGTTCTTGATGTTCGCGGCCTACTACTACTGGTGGCCAAAGTGGACCGGGCGAAAGATGAACGAAACGCTCGGCAAGTGGCAGTTCTGGCTGCTTTTCATCGGCTTCCAGGTCACGTTCCTCATCCAGCACTGGCTTGGCGTTAAGGGAATGCCTCGAAGGTACGGCGAGTATCTGCCGAGCGACGGCTTCACCGAAATGAACGTGATCTCAACGGTTGGTTCCGTCATGGTTGCGCTGTCGACGGTATTTTTCTTGATCAACGTCGTGCACACCTGGCGCAAGGCGCCCATGGTGGGTGTTGACGACCCATGGGGTTTCGGTGGCTCACTCGAATGGGCAACGTCTTGCCCACCGCCGCGACACAACTTCAAGTCGCTACCCAAGATTCGTTCCGAACGACCAGCTTTCGACCTGCACTATCCGGATATCAAACACAAGACCGGTGGCGAACAGGTGGTCGGCCACTTCGCAGACGCCGTCGGAGCGCCTCCGGGTGACACAAAGACTGAACCGGGCGAAGGGACAGACAAGTGAAGATCGAGGGTTGGTTATTCATCGCTGGCTTCATCTTCTATGCGCTCATCAGCGCTGCCTACTTCATCTTGAGCCAAGATCTAGTCGGGACAACGCTACTTCTCTTCACGGGTTTGCTGGCGATCATCTGCGGCTTCTATGTGCTCTTCACCTCGAAGCGGGTGTATCCGCGCCCCGAGGATCGTCGAGACGGCAACATCGACGAAGCTGATCCGGAATATGGCTTCTTTAGCCCCCACTCCTGGTGGCCACTTGCGGTGGGCTTCGCTGTGTTCGTCCTGGTTTTGGGCTTCATATTCGCCGCTTGGATGTTCGCTTTCGGCATCTTGCTCGTGCTCATCGCTTCCGCAGGCTGGCTGTTCGAGTACTACTACGGTGACTTCGCTCACTAGGTCCACCGGACAAAACGACCAACTCCGGAAAATACGCCTCTAGAGCGTGGAATTCGATAACGAAAAGATATCGAACAGTTAACTTGAGACATAGGCCGCAAACACTGGCGCAAAGAGCAGGTTTGACGGACACTCAAATGGAAACACTTCATTCGATTGATCGTTATCGAACGCTTGGGGGGCCGAGCATTGGCCGTTAAGAAGAACGGACGGAGTCTAACCCGTCGTGGGGCAATGGCTGCTGTCGTAACCGTGGCAGCGGTGGGGATTGCAGGCTGCGGTCCAAGTCTGAGCATGATCACTGCTCCTTGGTCGGAACCACAAGCTGTCGTGAAGTCGAAACTGTTTGGCAAGAAGAATGTCAACTTCGACAATGTGCCCGTAGTTAAAGCTGTCGATGGCCAGATCCAGCAGGTCACCGTTGTCGGTCCCGACGGGGAACGGGTTGGCGGTGAGCTGACCCGTGGCGGTTCGGCTTGGCAAATAGATACAAGTGATCTCGATTTCGGAACCGAGTACACGGTCTCCGTTGTAGCGGTGGATATGCGCGGCAATCCAACAACCGCAGTGGACTCATTCCGTACCTTTGTCCCGGAAAACGAGCTGGTCGCAACAACCAATATTGACTCCGGCACTTCCTACGGGGTGGGTATGCCGCTGATCGTTACCTTCAACTCGCCAGTCGCGAACAAGGCTGCCATCGAAGAGCGACTCAACGTCGACACCAATACGCCAGAGCCCATTGTGGGTGCTTGGAACTGGGAGAGCGATACCCAAGTTACTTATCGGCCAAAGAAATACTGGCCAGCCAACACCAAGGTGCAGCTAAATGCTGACATTAAGGGTGTCAATGCGGGTAATGACTTCTATGCCCTAGATAACAAGCGTCAGAAGTTCTCGATCGGACGCAAACTTGTGATGATCCAAGACTCAGCCTCGAAGCAGATGAAGGTGCGCAAAAACGGAAAAACCGTTCGAGTAATGCCGTCATCCAGTGGCAAGCCGGGTTATGAGACGCGATCCGGTGACAAGGTCATCATGAGTAAAGAACAGCACGTCGTCATGGATGCTGCCAGCCTGGGCGTTTCGAAAGATGATCCCGAGTACTACCGGCTTGATGTTTACTGGGCGATGCGCATTACCTGGTCCGGTGAGTATGTCCACTCAGCCCCGTGGTCAGTCGGCTCACAGGGCAACGCAAATGTGAGCCACGGGTGTATCAACTTGGGACCCAGCAATGCGACTTGGCTCTTCAACCAAGCGAAGATCGGAGATCCGGTCGAGGTCAAAAACACGGGACGTACCCAAGATCTCGGTAATGGTTGGACCATGTGGGAAGAGTCGTGGGACGAATGGAAAGCCGGTAGCGCGCTAGAGGCCTAAAACGATTCGGCTATCGGATCTCCAAAGGAAACACCAAATAGTCCCGCGTGGCTAGTGCGTGTCGGGTCTTCGCTGTCGGAGCCTGAGCCTAGGTTCTGTACATGACCACGAGCGACCATTTGCCGGTCCAGGCGGCATTCGATGACCTTGGTGCACCATTGCACGCGGTCGATTTCGTAGTGGTCGACTTGGAGACAACTGGCGGCTCCGCTAAGGATTGCCACATCACTGAGATCGGTGCGGTGCGCTCCCGAGGTGGTGAACTCCTGGGTGAGTTTCAGACTCTGGTCAACCCGGGTGTGCCAGT
>JAOZTQ010000004.1:0-15530 GCA_029939085.1 Candidatus Nanopelagicales bacterium | reverse complement strand
CCGCGATGAAGTGCGCAACAACAAGTTAGCTACCCTGGCGAAATTTTTTCGAGCCGAGAGTGTGCCTGATCATCGAGCTCTCCACGACGCTAGAGCAACTATGACGGTGCTTCATGGGTTGCTGGAGCGCGCAGCTGGCTTCGGGGTAACGCATCTAGAAGACATCCTCCACATCAGTGCCAAAATCACCAAGGAACAGCGAAGTAAGCGAACGCTGGCGAATGATCTGCCGGATAAGCCAGGCGTCTACGTTTTCTTAGGGCCAGACAATAAGCCGCTCTATGTGGGCAAATCGAAATCGATTCGCACTCGGGTTCGGAGCTACTTCACTCGTTCAGAACAGCGCGGTCGGATGATGGAGATGATCCGGATTGCGCAGCGAGTTCATCCCATCCCGTGCGTAAGTGACCTCGAAGCTCAAGTGCGTGAGATTAGATTGATCGCGGAGAATCGTCCCCCGTATAACCGACGGTCGCGGCACCCGGAACGCGCTGTGTGGTTGAAGCTGACCGCTGAGCCTTTCCCGAGGTTGGTCGTCGCTCGAACCATCGGGGCCGATATTGACCGGGGCGCGGAGTATGTCGGGCCGTTTGCTTCCCGTTCGGGGGCCCAACGCGCTCGTGAAGCCATACATTCAGCGGTGCCATTGCGAACTTGTACTCCAAGAATTGCTAAATCCACCCGATCACCTTCGTGCATTTCGGCCGAGCTCGGCACTTGTTGCGCCCCCTGTATTGACCCCGATTCCCACGACCACTATCGAGACTTAGCTAGTCAGGCAGCAACCGCGATGCAGAATCCGGTCAATATCGTGGAGCTTATTCGAGCGCGAATGAGGCAACTGGCTCAGGAAGAGCGTTTTGAAGAAGCAACGCAAGAACGGGAACAACTGCGGTCACTTTTACTTGGTGCACAACGAATGACCGATCGAGTCCTGTTGGGTGGCACGGCGGAGATAGTGGCCGCTCGCGCCAATGGTCGGATGTGGGAAGTGCACGTGATTCGGTACGGCCGATTGGCGGGTACCACCGTAGTTAGACCGGATGATGAACCCAAGGCAGTGGTAGCCGCGGCTGTTGCTACCGCAGAACACGTGTCCCCGCCTGGGCCGGGTGAGACCGCCGCGCTTCCAGAAGAAAGTTCATTGATCAGTAGATGGCTGTGGCAACCGGGCATCCGGTTAGTTTCCGTTAGTGAGCCGTTGAGCTTACCGAGTACCGCGCCGCAACGATTCGCTGAAGAACTTCCGCAACCTGTCCAGTTCGAGGAACCTAGTCAACGCATCTCCGCAACGACTGTCTCCCAGGTTTCGAGGATTTCGCTCGCAGCGCCTGATTCGACGGCAGCTTTCGCGCGTTCTAGTTGAACTTTCAGTGCCGGAAAAAGATCGGACGGTGCATCTTTACCCACAGCGTCCGCTGCGACGAGCGCCGCCGCTGCATTTACCAGCACTGCATCACGAATCGCTGCGAGCTCCTCCGGTGCCTTCGGGGCCAGAACGGTCCGCATAATCTCTGCATTACGCTCAGCGTCGCCGCCGCGAAGATCGGATTGGCTTGCACGGGGTATACCTAGGTCAGCAACGTCGATGACGGTTTCTTCCACCGAACCAGATCGGCAGTCCCAAACTCGGGTAGCAGCAGTTGTGGTGACCTCGTCCAAACCATCTTCACCTCGAACAACCAGCGCAGATGTGCCACGTTTGGCCAGCGCTGCAGCCACGATGGGGGCCATCTGCGGATCGGCGACTCCCACGACTTGAGCATCGGGTCTCGCGGGATTTGCGAGCGGTCCGAGGACGTTGAAAACAGTGCGAATGCCCAGTTCAGCTCTGACGGGTCCAGCAAAGCGCATGGCGGGGTGGAAGGTGCGGGCAAAACAGAAGCCGATTGACGCCTTGTCGACCGACTCAGCGACCTGTTCCGCGGAAAGTTCCAGTGGGATTCCAAGGGCTTCCAAAACATCTGCGGAACCCGACTGAGACGAAGCGGAACGGTTGCCGTGCTTGACGACCTTTTCTCCAGCTGCAGCTACAACCACTGCTGCCATAGTCGAAATATTCGCGGAGTCAGAGTTATCGCCGCCGGTACCGCAGGTATCCACAGCGGCTACGGGTACATTCACCGGAACCGCGTGGTCCAACATAGTTTCGACTAGCCACGCGAGTTCCGAACCTGACGTCCCCTTGGCGCGCAAGGCCACCAAAAAACCAGCAATCTGAGCAGGCGTCGCGTCACCGGACATGATGCAGTTCATCGCCCACTGGCACTGACTTTGGCTCAAATCATCACCGGAAATTAACTGCTCGAGAACCTTTGGCCACGTGGTTGCACTCATCGGAGCAGATTAATCCAGGTCTTGCCCGCCCAAAACAGCGGGATGGTTCAGACTGCTGAAATCAGGATGTAGGCAGTGCTGCGATACGACGACGTAGGAGGGCAGCCACGGATTCCGCGAATACCAATGGATCCAGTGGTAACGGGGCAACGTCATCGGCACGCGACCAGGTCGCCAGCCAGGCATCCGCTTGACGCCCCACGACGAGAAGAATCGGTGGACAGTTGTAGATCTCATCCTTCAACTGTCGGCAAACCCCCATACCGCCGGCGGGTACCGCCTCACCGTCAAGTATGGCTAGATCAATGCCGCCTGCATCCATCCGTTCGATAGTTCCCGCCTCGGTAGCAGTTTGGACGTATTCCACTCGCGGTAACTCCGCAGATGGCCGAGGCCCCAGCAACTCCATGACTTGCCCGCGGAAGTTGCTGTCATCGGAATAAATAAGAACTTTCAGCGTGCGTCCTGCCATGGCGCGATCCTAGCGGCCTTGCCGGTAGTAGACCCGCCGTGGTGGCAACTTGTGACCGAGGAACCCAAAAAAGTCTCACAGTTCGTGAGATCTCAGATCCGCAAACGCCACATGCCCCTAGCTTCAGCCGAGAGCCATGGAGGTCCAAGTGTGGGTTCACTCAACCCTGATCGGTATTCGCGGCAAGCCCCAACCCCTTAGGAGCTGTGACCTTGATGCATTATCGATTTCTGTTCCGTCTGCATGTGCTTAAACGCTGGGATATCTGCCCATTGGATTGCGACATATAGTGAAGCACCGGGGCCAACCTGATCATTGAGCACTGACACGTTTTCCAAACATAAGTCGACAATGAAGAACGCATCGCCGCCTTCGGGGCCGATTGCATAGGAGGGTGGTACCCACATCCCGCCTGCGGAAGCCTCAGCAAGCAGCAGGCGATTGACACAGGGAAGGTTCGTGGCCTGCGGGGTAACCAAAGAAGCAACTTCAGTTTGATTGTCGATTTGGTAGAAGCCGTTATTTGTTCCCGGAACCGGCTTTATTCCGCTGAGAAACGAGGGCCCACCGTAGGAAGCTAGTCGCTTTCCCCCCTTCTCTTCCAAAACAATGTCGTCACCAAGAGCTCCGAGCCCAACTTCAGCACTACGCCATGCAGAGCCAAACGTGAGCGGTTTGTGTACCTGCTCAGCGGCTTCGGCCGGGGTTAGCGAGTTGGATGCTTGTATGAGCGCGGTGTCGATTGCGCGAGTGACTGCTTGATGTGCGTTGTAGAACGCATCAAGGTCTTTAGTTGGATCGGGAATTTCCAACTGGCCGTCCGCATTACGCAGTGAAGGAACAGCCTCCATAAGTCCTTCGGGAGTGCAGAAGTCCGCTGAAGCAGCTCCAGCATCGGTTGAGTCTGCTCCAGAACTGCAACCGACGAGCAGAAGTAGGGATGCAATAACGCCAACTGCAGCGCGGGGCAGTGATTTAGGGATTTTGACCTCAAAGTGACTCATGTCGAGATCGTAGGGCGAATCTTCAGCGAAGATGATTGACTTTGGAAATGACGTCAAATGCGATCGAGATGGTCATTGACCCTCGTGAGCGCCCCCTAGGTCGCGCAACTGTGCGACGGGTTTTGCCATTTCGGAGACGCCGGATGATTGGCCCCTTTATCTACGCCGACATCATGGGTCCGGAGCACTTTGATCCCGGTGTCGGCGCCGATATCGATGCTCACCCGCACATCGGGTTGTCAACGCTTACCTACCTAACCGCTGGATCGCTGGTGCACCGTGATTCCACTGGGGCCGTGCAACAAATCGAACCCGGCGAAGTGAACTGGATGACGGCGGGTTCGGGAGTCTGCCATACCGAACGATCAACACCGGACGATCGGCTGATCGACTCGGATCTGGCCGGCTTACAAACGTGGGTGGCTCTACCCAAAGACGCCGAGTCATCCGGGGCATTTTTTGAGCATGCGGGTGGGAATGACATTCCGACTGACTTCCAGCGAGGCGCCACAATACGAGTATTGGCGGGTACTGGTTGGGGGATGGACTCTCCGATCAAAGGCTCCTCTCGCCTGCTGGAAGCAGACCTCACTTTGGTCGAGGGCGTGCTGAAGATTCCAGCTGAGCATCGCGAACGTGGTGTGATAAACCTCAGCGGTGAGCTTGCAGTTGCGGGACAGGCGCTCGCGGAGGGACAACTCGCGGTATTAACTCCCGGCGAGGAGGTCGAACTAACTGGAACCGGGCGAGCCATGCTTTTGGCGGGTGATCCGGTCGGCGAACGATTCATCTGGTGGAACTTCGTGGCTTCGGACCGCGAACTGATTGAAGCAGCCAAGCACAGCTGGGATCAGCAAACCTTTCCGAAGGTGCCGCATGACCACGAGCGCTGGATGTCACGCCCGCAAAGTTAGATCTGACAACAGCATCCGACGACTAGCGGTCTGCAAGGCGTAGCGAAAGTTCGAAGGTAAGGCCCTGCCGGCTTCAGTCGGGCGCACCGAAATGGCACTTTTGGGACGTCGTATCTGAGGTTTTTCGCTAGTGCAGCCCGCTGAACCCGCAATTCTTCGTTTTTCGGTCCGTAATGCGCCGGATTTCGGGGGGTCGTGGAGCGCTTCGGGCTGGACTCTGCAAGAATCCAAATGTGGCTACCGCAACCGCTGTTGAAGCGCAGTCCAATGCGCCAGCGAATCGACCCAACATGGTGTCTGTTGGCACAATTGTGTGGCTGTCGAGTGAGTTGATGTTCTTCGCAGGTCTCTTCGCGATGTACCTGACTACTCGTCAAATCAATCTCGATGTGTGGAAAGACGACACCGAGAAACTCAACATTCCGTTTGCGGCCGCCAACACCACGATTTTGGTCTTGAGTTCGGTTACTTGTCAGCTCGGCGTTTTTGCAGCAGAGCGGGGCGACCGAAGCAAAATGAGGTTCTGGTTCATCATCACGTTCTTCATGGGATCTTTCTTCATTGCAGGTCAGGTCTACGAGTACGCCAAACTTTTCGAAGAGGGCTTGAGTTTCTCCGGATCCGCATACGGATCGGTCTTCTTCCTCACCACGGGGTTCCACGGTCTACACGTGACCGGTGGTCTCATCGCATTCCTCTTCGTCCTTGCTCGAACGTATATGGCACGAAGATTTACACATCAAGAAGCAACCTCGGCAATCGTCACGTCCTATTACTGGCATTTTGTGGATGTCGTCTGGGTCGCCTTGTTTGCCATGATTTACATCCTGCAATGACGCCCCAACCCCGCCCTACGACCATCGAGAGGTGAAAGTGTGAAGTCACTGGCAAAGCATCGGCGCCATCCAGCAGCCGTGCTCGTCGTGATTATGCTCGGTCTACTGTTGACCGGCGGACTTTACGCGGCTGCGAATACCGCAACCGAAGCTCGTTCTGTTGAAGCAGATGCGCTGCTTATTGAAGAGGGTAAGCGGCTATTCCTCGAAGGCTGCTCCAGCTGTCACGGTTTGGCGGGTCAAGGCTCAGACAACGGTCCCAGCCTCATCGGCGTTGGTGCCGCAGCCGTGGACTTCCAGGTGGGAACCGGTCGTATGCCACTCGCTAACTTCGGGGCCCAGGCGCCATCTAAAGCCGTTGAATACAGCGATGAAGATATCAAAGCTATGGCGGCTTTCGTTGCCTCACTTGCTCCAGGTCCCTCGATTCCTTCAGCTGCGGATTTGGACTATTCAGGCGTTGACACTGCGCGAGGCGGCGAACTCTTCCGTGCCAACTGTTCGCAATGCCACCAGGCGGCTGGTAGAGGTGGTGCGTTGAGCAATGGACAGTACGCACCGAACCTGATGAAGACTTCACCCGAGCACATCTGGGAGGCGATGCTCACCGGTCCTCAGCAGATGCCAGTGTTTGCGGATACCACGCTTCCGCCACAGGACAAGAAAGAAATCATTTCCTACATCGAGTCGCTGCGAGCCAGCGATGATCCAGGCGGCTGGGCTCTGGGACGGTTTGGTCCAGTGACCGAAGGACTATTCGTTTGGATCGGTGGGATGCTGCTCGCGGTAATCCTCGCGATCTGGATCGGAGCAAAGGTTCGATGAGCGACGAGATTACCGGCAATGAGCCGGGTCAGGAAGTAGCCCGGTCGGATGGCTCGACCAAGGAGTTGCGCCCCGGCGAATGGCCGCCCGCTGACGTAGAGCACCATTTGCGCCGGACAGACACCGATCCGAAAGCTCAGGCTCGTGCAGTGCGCCAAGTCGCGACCATGTTCATGCTTTCAGCGATCATGGTCGTCCTCTTCATAGTTGCTTTCATTGCGATACCCCGTGATGCTGTCGTTTCGATCCCATTTATTGGGCCGATTAGCGCACTGAACTCGGCCATGGGTCTGACCTTCGGACTAGCCATCTTCCTGATTGGTGCCGGTGCGGTCCACTGGGCAAAGAAACTCATGAGCAACGTGGAGGTTGTTCAAGAGCGACATCCCATGAAGTCCACCGAGGACGAAACTGAACTTGCCGCAGACATCTACGAAGTCGGCAAGGAACAAAGCACTTGGGCGAAGTTCCCCATAATCCGACGCACAATGCTCGCAGCGATGGCGCTAGTGCCGATCCCGTTCATCGTGTCGCTTCGCGACCTGTGGATCCAACCAGCTGATGTCGAGACACCATCCCTGGAACTGCGGCGCACCATCTGGGAACCAGGTATGCGCCTCGTCACTGATATCACCTATCAGCCCATTAAGGCAGATGAGATTCCCACGGGCGGGTTAGTTAATGCGGTGCCTGAAAATCTTCTCGAGGTGCAGGAAGATGAGGAAAACCTTAACGCCCGTGCCAAGGCTGCAGTGATCGTGGTGCGGATGCTGCCGGAGGAGATCCAGTCCCAGCAGAGTCCAGACGGTGAGGACTGGGGCTATAACGGAATTTTGTGCTTCTCGAAGATCTGCACCCACGTGGGTTGCCCGATTGCGCTCTACCAGCAGCGGACTCACCTCCTGCTATGTCCGTGCCATCAATCCACCTTCGATCTCTCGGATTCAGCAGAGGTTGTTTTCGGGCCGGCCTATAGGCGGATGCCCCAGTTGCCAATTGAGGTGGATGATGAAGGATATTTAGTAGCCGTCAGCGACTTTCCTGAACCCGTCGGCCCCAGCTTCTGGGAGATCAGTAGACCATGAGTACAGAACAGATCAGTGGATTTGAGAAAAAGGGTGCTTCGGCAGCCACCTACGTCGATGAGCGCGTTCATTCCAACTCATGGCTATCGCGCAATCTCAACAAGGTATTCCCGGACCACTGGTCGTTCATGCTCGGTGAGATCGCGCTCTACTCCTTTGTGGTTGTGCTTCTTTCGGGTGTCTACCTGACTCTCTTCTACAAGCCCAGCGTTGTTGAAGTCATTTATGACGGCCCATATATTCCGCTTAAGGGCGTGACAATCTCCGAGGCCTACGATTCTGCTTTGGCGATTTCATTCGAGGTTCGTGGCGGCTTATTGATGCGTCAGATCCACCATTGGTCTGCGCTGTTCTTCGTTGTTGCAATCGCCGTCCACATGTTCCGAGTCTTCTTCACCGGGGCCTTCCGCAAGCCACGTGAGCTTAACTGGGTTGTCGGAATGACGCTGGCGCTGATGGCCTTAGCCGCAGGATTTACCGGCTATTCACTGCCGGATGATCTTCTCTCGGGGACAGGTCTACGAATTATTGAAGGCATTATTCTCGCCATACCGGTCATAGGAACCTGGTTGAGTTTCTTCGTTTTCGGAGGTGAGTTCCCTGGGGTTGACATAATTTCGCGACTTTATGGGATACACATTCTCCTTGTTCCGGGGATCATCGTTGCCCTAATTACCGTTCACCTCATGATGGTGTGGACCCAAAAGCACACCCAGTTCCCGGGTCCAGGTCGAACTGACAAGAATGTAGTGGGATATCCACTGATGCCGGTCTACATGGCTAAGGCCGGGGGCTTCTTCTTTCTGATCTTCGGTCTGATCACAATCATCGCAGGCATAGTGCAGATCAACCCCATTTGGATCTTCGGGCCCTACACGCCAGATCAAGTCTCGGCGGGTACGCAGCCGGACTGGTACATCGGTTGGCTCGATGGCGCATTGCGGCTTATGCCCAGTGTTGAGTGGATAATCTTCGGCTACACGATCTCACTAAACGTCTTCATTCCAACTGTTGTGTTGCCGGGATTGCTTGTCACAGCAGCAATAATTTATCCATGGCTAGAGGCGTGGGCGACCGGTGATAAGAAAGAACACCACGTTCTGGATAGGCCGAGGAATGCACCGACTCGTACCGCACTCGGCGTCATGGCCATCACCTTCTACGTAGTTTTGTGGATCGGTGGCGGTAACGACATCATCGCGGTGGGCTTTGATTTGTCCATCAACTTCATGATTTGGTTCCTGCGCTTCGCCCTCATCATTTTGCCGGCTCTTGCGTTCATCATCACTAAGCGCATCTGCTTGAGCTTGCAGCGTCGCGACCGGGAGAAACTGCTTCACGGACGAGAAACGGGTCGAATCCTCCGGCTACCTACGGGTGAGTTCATTGAGGTGCACGAGCCAGTGAATAGTGAAGAGAAGGCGCTCCTCGAATCGAAGCCGGATACGAAGCCGCTACCCGAACCACCGGAAACAGACAGTGCTGGAGTGCGCAATCCGAAGTACAAATCGGGACGTCGAGCCGCTGGTCTTTCTCGGTTCCTATACCGCGACACGATCGAGAAACCCACTGAGGCGGAAATGCATCATGGGGAACAAGCGGTTGAAGCTGAAGATGAGTTTGAGGCTCCGTTGCTTGAGCGGGAAGAGGCGATGCACATCGCGCATGACGGTTCGGTGTTGGCGAAACCGGCCGTTGATGCACCTGAAAGTGCAACGGACACTGAGGACGGCGGCTCCGATCAGTCGTAACTCGGACTCACTTTCGAAGCACCACTAGCCGCTGTCGATGGTTGAGTCACAAACGGGTTGTTATGAGTTGATCTCGGAGACAGCCGATCCATATCAGGGAATCTTCTTTCCGACGCCTCATGCGTCGTCGGTATGGGGGACCCAGGTACAGCACGGTGGGCCGGTAGCAGGTCTACTGACGCGGGCAATGGATCGGTTAGCGCCAAATCCTGGTTTTCGAATCAGCAGAATTAGCGTGGACATCATGGGGGCAGTTCCCATGGCACCCGTCGCGGTGACCGCTTGGCTGGAACGCCCAGGTAGTCGTGTGCAGCTCCTGGTGTCGGAAATGCGCGATGCTTCGACAGGGAGCCAGGGTCGACTCCTAGCGCGTGCCTCCGCGTGGCGACTCGCTACACGGGAGACTAAGTCAACTGCCCACAGTTCAGATTCGAGCATCATGCCAAGAGATGCCAGTGCCACTCATCTGGATTGGCCGGAAGCCTGGCGTATCGGTTTTGCAGCATCGCTGGAGGCAAAGCTCATGAGCGAAGTCGGCGTGCGTGGTCAGCCAACAGTTGCCTGGTTACGGATGACTGAGCCGCTGGTGCAGGGTGAAGAAATGTCCTACTTGGAATCAGCGGTGACAATCAGCGATGTAGCAAATGGGATAGGTGCTCGGCTGAATCCGGTCGACTGGACATTTCTGAATACCGATCTCGTACTGCATTTGTACGATGAGCCCCGTGGTTGGTGGCTGGGCATATCGGCCGAAACCTCCATCGGAATGGATGGCATAGGAATGAGCGCCGCGTCGTTGCACAGCGAACAAGGTGTTCTCGGGCGTCTGGCGCAGAACATCTTGATTCAGCCGCGTTGATGGCAGAGGCGAACCGCCAAAAATGGTGCTTCGATGTCGAAAGGGTCTGATGTCAGTCAGCCGCCGATGTTGTTTGATAAGCGGTTGGCTACGATTTGAACATAATGGCAGTTCAACTTCCCGACGCAAACACCCGCTGGCGCTGTGGCCACTGCGGCAATCTCACTCGATTCGATGTGGTGCGTTCACGTACTGCTGCTGAGTACTGGCACTTTACGATCGGTGGCGAACCGGAGATCGAAGAAGTCGAGGTAAGTAGCGAAGATGTGGAGCGAGTTGCTTGTCGCTGGTGTGGAGCCAGCGATCGGATTGAGCTGGTCCCTCGGCATGGCCTAGAAGATTCGCCCGCTGAAGTTGGTGGACCCTAGTTCTTGGGGTCAGCGCCGTGAGATCGTGACTGATCCGCATTAGCTGGTTAAGAATGTCTGCCCGACGGTCCACATTCCACGTATTTCATTTGACCACCTGATCTGTCGGGGGGTGCCGCTAACTTTTCATAAGGTCAAGCCAGGCGAGGTATTGACCAACGATTCGGTCGTTTATCTAGGTGTTGACCTCGATAAGACTGACCGATTGCAAGCGGAAAGTGAGAGCGCCAACATGCAAATCGATTGCGAGACTTGTCCAGTACGTGGTGACGCCTGCGGAGACTGCGTTGTCACTGCGTTGCTTGGCCCACCGGAGCTAGACGAGCGAGAAGGCGCCGCCCTCGTCGTTCTTGCCGACCACGGTCTGATATCACCACTGCGAGATCCCCGGTTTGACAGAGACGAAACTATGGAAGAGAACGAAGAACGGCCCGTCAACCGGAAAACCGGATGACGGGCCGCCTTGACCGTGCTTAGCGCTTACTTCGCGTAGAGCGCCTCAACATCTTCGTCGTTTTCAGCCATAACGACGTTGCGCTTCAACTTCATTGAAGGCGTCAACTGGCCACCTTCGACGCTCCAGTCGTCGGTAAGGATCGTGAACTTACGGATCGACTCCGCCTTGGACACCGCCTTATTGGCATTATCTACCGCCGTCTGTACCTCTGCGAGGACATCGGGATCCTTGACTGCCTGCGCAATCGGCATATCGGCCGGTTTGCCCTTGTTCTCCAACCAAATCGGTAGTGATTCCAGATCGAGTGTGACGAGGCAGGCAATGAATGGTTTGGCATCGCCAACAACCATGCACTGACTGACGATGGCGTTAGCGCGCAAGCGATCCTCGAGCACTGCAGGTGCGACATTCTTGCCACCCGCGGTCACGATCAGTTCCTTCTTGCGACCAGTGATCCGAAGGAATCCATCCTCATCGAGGGCACCGATATCACCAGTGTGGAACCAGCCATCCTGAGCCAGAACCTCTTTGGTGGCCTTCTTGTTGTTCCAGTAACCCGGGAAGACCTGCGGTCCCTTGAGTAGCACTTCACCGTCATCGGCGATTTTGACTGAAGTACCTGGTAGCGGTCGGCCAACGGTACCAATCTTGAACTGCGAGACGCGGTTCACGGTCGAGGCAGCTGAAGTCTCGGTCAAGCCGTAACCCTCCTGAACCGTAATGCCAATACCTCTATAGAAGTGTCCCAGTCGCTCACCCAATGCAGCACCGCCTGAGATCGCGTGGGTGACTTTGCCACCCAGACGGTTCCGAAGTTTGCTGTAGACGAGCTTGTCGAAGACTGCATGCTTCAACTTCAGCACTAGACCTGCACCACCAGCATCCTGCGCTCGGCTGTATTCGATCGCAGTGTCGGCGGCCTTGTTGAAGATGCCTTCCTTACCATCCGCAGCTGCGGTGGCTTGTGCCTTGTTGAATACGGTTTCGAAAACTCGCGGCACGCTGAGGAGGAACGTCGGTTGGAAGGAAGCCAGCCAGTCGGGCAGGTTCTTCACATCTGATGTGTGCCCCATCCGGACCCGTGCGCGAACTGATGCGACCTCAATGGCGCGACCGAAGACGTGTGCCAGCGGGATAAAGAGCAGGGTTGAGTTTCCACCCTTGAACATTTCCGGAAGTCCTGCCACAACGGCGTCGACCTCAAACATGAAGTTTGAGTGGGTCAAGGAGCAGCCCTTGGGGCGTCCGGTGGTGCCAGAGGTGTAGATGATGGTCGCGAGATCATCGGGTTTCACTGACTCACGACGCTTCTCTAGCTCATCCTCCGAGACCTTATCGGCTTGCTGCTGCAGCGCCTCGATATCGCCATTGTCGAATACCCAGACGTTTTTGACGCCTGAAAGCTTCTTCTTCGCCTCTTCGAAGGTGGGGACTACCTCGTCACCTTCCAGAAATACACCGACGGCGCCTGAGTCACTCAGGATCCATTCGACCTGTTCGGCGCTTGAAGTTTCATAGATCGGCACGGGCACTGCACCGGCGTACCACAGCGCAAAGTCGGTGAGCGTCCATTCAAAGCGGGTCTTGGACATGATGCCCACCCGGTCTCCAACGCCTACGCCGTTGGCTGCGATACCACGGGCTAGTTTCCGCACCTCGTCAGCGAATTCCTTGTAGCTCATATTTCGCCACGAGCCGTCTGGCTGTGCAATGGAAAATGCACTCTCGTTTGGCGCTACTTTCTCACTCTCGACGAGGAATGAAGCCAAGCTTCCGGTGTCGGGTGCCGACACCAATGCGCGCTCCCTAAATTCCTTCATGGGGGGTCCTCCCAAATAGTTCTTACCCGGAGCCTAGTAAGTCCGGTAGTTGGACTATGCATCGCCTCCCCATAAGAGGGTGACCGCAACGCGGGTTGGCTTCCGATAGGGCAGTATGGAGAGGTGCCAGTAGTGGACTTAGTAGACGAGACCTTCATTGTGGTTCGTCCTGCCCGTTTAGCTGGCGTGATCGCGGAACAGGACCGTTGGGCAGTGTGGTGGCCCGACTTGTCGATGCAGATATTTATGGATCGCGGTGAAAAGGGACTCAGATGGTCAATCACCGGTGACTTAGTTGGATCAGCCGAGATCTGGGTGGAGCCGTTTGGCGATGGTGCGATTCTTCATTACTACTTGCGAGGCGATCCGACCGTTTCGCCATCAGATGCCACCGCGCGCGCGATGACGGATTCACCTCGCGGCCGTAGGGCAGCGGATCGATTGCGTCGCCGTCACGCGTTGCGCTGGAAACAAAATGTGTGGGCGTTAAAAGTTGAGTTAGAGGAAGGCCGTTCACCTGGTTCGGGCGAGTGGTGAGGTCCTAATGTCTCAACAAACGACGTGCGACAACTGTGGCGCGCAGATGCCTGCGACAGCCCAGTGGTGTTCGTTGTGTCATTCAGCCCGAAGTCTGAGTCCCAGCGATCTCAGCGAACTGCCGCCACCTGTGGCACCAGCGCCTCCGGCTCAACCGGCACCTCCGGTGGTACCGCCGCCACCGGATCTTCCGCCGCCAGTGCAGCCACCTCTCCCGCCACCTAATCCAACCGAAGCTACCACTGCTGACTTAGAGCAGTGGGGGGTCATGCTGGCCATGGAAGAAAGTCAAAAGCGGTCTCGTTGGTCGCAAATGATGTCGAGCCGTGGAGCAAGAATCGGTCTCGCGGCCGCTGGTGCAGTGGGAATCATGTTGGCGCTGACCATAGTCGGCCTTCTCCTAGGTGTAGTGGTGGACTAGGCAATGCAGATCAACGTGATCAGCGACGTGCATTTTCGGACCGATGGACTCTCGGCGGCGGATCGTGACGCGGACTTATTTGTCTGTCTAGGCGATCTCATTCTCTTCTTGGACTACGACGACCCATCGGAAGGAATATTTGCGAACTTGTTCGGTGCGACAAACTCTGCGCGGTATATCGAGCTCAGACGTCAGTTTCGTTTCGATGAGGCAAGGTCTTTCTCAAGAGAGCTCTTTGAGGCGATTGGGGCGGATCCGTGGAAATCAATCTCCGAGCAAGTGGCGTCGCAGTACTCGCAGTTATTTGCTGCCATGCCGGGTGGTCTCATGACCTACGGAAATGTTGATTTGCCAGCGTTGTGGCCAGACTACGCGCGCCCGGACCACAAAGTCGTAGACGGTGAAACCGTTGAGATAGACGGACTACGTATCGGGTTCGTGGGTGGCGGGTTGCAAACTCCCTATCGGACGCCATTTGAGATCAGCGATGAGGATTTCCAGCGCAAGGTCGACCGGTTAGGTGAGGTTGATGTGCTGTTTGCTCACATTCCGCCAGCGGTTCCAGAGATCTGTTACGACGTGGTAGCTCGTCGACTGGAACGTGGTAGTAGGGCTTTGCTCAGGTTCATCGAAGAGGTGCAACCCAAGTACGCATTGCACGGCCATGTCCATCAGCCGCTGGCTAACCGAACGACGATTGGTCGCACGCAGGTGATTAACGTCGGCCATTTTCGTTCGTTGGGTGAGCCTTACCGCCTTATTGTGGATTGACGAGGGATTGATTTGGCCTGAGCCCCCGAGAGCGCAGGGGTAGGGGTAGCGTTAGACCATGGCGGAGCGAACCGAGGCGGATATTGCGATATCGGCGAAACCGGCTGCGATCATGGCGGTAATTGCAGATACCGCGCACTATCCGGATTGGTGCCCCGGAGTTCGGTCTGCCGAAGTTGAAAGCTCGTTCCCAGACGGTAATCCGCAAGATGTGCAAATGGTCTTCGATTCCGGTCCAATCAACGATACGCATCGCTATCGATACGACTCGTGGAGCGAAACTGAAGTGCGTTGGCATCTTCTACAGGGCAATACCGTGACTTCCCTTACCGGTATCTACGAGTGCACGCCGGGACCTGATGGCACGACTGTGGTCCATTACCGGCTGTCGATGCACCTGGCTGTTCCCATCATTGGTGCCTTACGCAGACGTGCGGAAAAAGTCATCGTCCGTACTGCGCTGCAAGGACTCAAAGATCAGGTAGAGAGTTTATGAGTGAGACTCGGGTGCTGCTCTTCACCGGAAAAGGGGGAGTCGGCAAATCCACTCTGTGTTCTGCGAGTGCGGTGGCTGCCGCAGAACTTGGCATGCGGACGCTAGTCATCTCCACGGATCCAGCACACTCGGTTACGGATGTGTTCGGTATCGATGCTGATGGCAGCGGACCTTTGCCCGTATTGGATCGGCTGGACGTCCTGCAGCTGGATAGTCGGATATTGCTTGAACGATCCTGGCGCTCGGTTCAGGAATACTTACTTAAAGTGCTCGATAGCGCAGGTGTTGGCAATGTAGCAGCGGAGGAGCTCACAGTGCTCCCCGGTGCGGAAGAAGTCCTTGCACTACTTGAAGTTAGAAACTACGTCCGATCTGGCGAATACGATCTGGTTGCCCTTGACTGCGCTCCTACGGCCGAAACTCTGCGGTTGCTGTCGTTACCAGAAGCACTGGACTGGTACATGAGAAAAATCTGGCCGGTTGAGCGACGCGTTGTGACCGCTTTACGAGCACCGCTCACAAAAACAACTGGGATGCCAATGCCGGGCTCCGAAGTTTTGGATGCGGTCGAGCGGCT
>JAOZTQ010000075.1 GCA_029939085.1 Candidatus Nanopelagicales bacterium | reverse complement strand
GACGCTGTGAAGAGATCCACGCGTACCCCGTCCGAGATGTAATGCGAAGAATCCCTGGCGCCACTTCGTGAGCTACCCAGTGAATCAATCGGGTGGGAGCGTACTACATCTACGCCCCCACCCTGACTGGGAAAACTGAAGCGCCGGGTAAGCCTCAGAAAATTCAGGTGTACCTGACGCCGCCTAGTCGCCTAGGCGGCTGGAGGTGCGAAAAATTCCAAGGCAATGTTGTCCGGGTCTCGAAAGCTTAAGCCCGAACCGTACGGCGCATCGACAATGCCGCTATGCCTGATGTCCAACTCGTCGAGCCGTTTTTCCCATTTACTGAGCTCGGACCTGTCCGCGACCCCGAAAGCGACGTGATCCATCCCGGCGCGGTGTTCACTGAATGGTCCGTCAGGTTCAGTATCAAAAAATTGGTGAAGACCGATTCCTTGTCCGCTCTCCAACATAAATACCGTGTGATGAAAACCAGACACATCTTCATCGAGAGCTGGCTTTTGGTCGAATAGTCTTTCGTACCAGGGGACACTGACGTCGAGGTCGGTGACGGTCAATGCAACATGGCCGATAGGGGGGAAATTCATGATCATTCTTCTCTTTCGTTTAGTGGTTTGTTTGAGGTTGATTGCTATTTGGTTTTAGGAGGAGGCGCTGGGGCCTGTGTTATCGACAACGAGACGGAGAACATCGGGTCGGGAGTAGTGACCCACGGGATCAAACCACCGGCGACTCAGTGCCACGCGATCTATATCCAGATCTGCTGCGACGACTCCTGTTTCACCCATAAGTGGTCCGGACACAACATGTCCGCCCGGCGCCACGATGGTGGTGTTACCTCGCGACATCCAGTCATCGTCACCTTCGTAAATGTCTGCTGCTCCCGCTATATCTCTCGGGACATCTGACCCACGCATACACGCAGTGACCCCGACGACAAAGATGCGTCCTTCTTTGGCGGTGTGACGAAGTGTTGCAACCCACTCATCGCTGTTATCCCAGGTCGGCGCCAAAAGAACATCGATTCCCGCTTGGTACATCGCTGCTCGAGCTAGCGGCATGTAGTTTTCCCAGCAAATAAGGGAACCGACCCGCACACCGTCCATCTCGACAACGGTCAGAAGATGCTCTTGGCCCTCACCCCAGACCGTCCGTTCTAACGACGTGGGTTTGAGTTTGCGATGTCGATCGGCAATCTCTCCGTTGCGGTCGATGTAAACCACGGTGTTGTAGAGAGTCCCGGAGTGGCTGCGTTCGGTGAGTCCCAACGCAACCCACGTGCCGGATTCTCTGGCGGCTTCGAATACGGGCGCGAGCTGATCGCTGTCCAAATCAACCGCCTGGTCCAGAAATCTCTCGTAGAAGTCGTGGTCTTGCAGCGGTTTGCGCCACACCCAATCCGGATACCCCGGAACGAAAGACTCCGGGAATACCACCAGATCGGCACCATCGGTCGCAGCTTTGGCGACTTGCTCAGCCACCAGTTCAACGGTTGCGTCGCGATCCAAGTAGACCGGGGTCTCTTGGACTGCCGCGATCTTGAAACTAGATTTTTCATTCATTTTGCGCCTGCTATCCCACCCAGTGGGTGATTTTTGTAGGTATCGAGGGCTAGCTTGCTATCCATGTTTTCCACCTTCCTCGACTCGTGTCATTCTGAAGGCGCCAGATTTTGGTGGATTCCGCCAGATTATTTCTGGCGATTGGTGCAGATTGGAGGAATCTGCCGTGGGCGCAGCGGATGACGGCTTGGTGGGCCGTGTTGACGTTTTGGACCAGGTCCGAAACGCCATGGATAGGACAGTTCGTGAGCAGGTCCGAACGATATTCATTGCTGGAACGGCTGGGATCGGTAAAACCAGCGTGGCAGAAGCAGCAGTACATACGGCTAGATCCCAGGAGATTGAGGTCGGTTGGGGAACCTGTTGGGATGGCGGCGCGATGCCGGGTTTCTGGCCGTGGATACAAATTTTCGACGATTTGGCCGCATCTTTCGGTCTTGATGCCGCACATAAGTTCGCGGGACGGCACAGCAAACTGTTGTCGGTTTTGATCCGAGACCTTGGTGAATCGGCCCCTGAATACGATGAGCGTGATCGCGCCATGCTTCTGCACGCGGCAACGCGGTGGCTTGAGTCGGCGGCAGCAGCGAATCCGGTTGTGATCGTACTTGACGATTTGCAATGGGCTGATGAATCCAGCCTCGATTTATTGCGGCTGGTCACCCAATCTCGTGCACCGGTGCCACTCACCGTCATCGGTTTGTTTCGTGACGACGAAATGAGCGCTACGCGCGGACAACTCTTCGATTTAGCCTCACATAATCAACACATTCAACTGAAGGGTCTAAGTATTGAAGAAGTCAGTGAACTTGCCGCGAAAATCACTGGCCGAGAAGCGACTGCTCAAACCCTTCGAGACTTACATGAACGTACGCAGGGACATCCCCTATTCGTCAGAGAAATCGCTGGACTACCGGGAGGTGCACCCCCACCTTTACTAGTGCAGGACGCGGCTTCTCGGCGAGTAAGAGACTTACCAGCAGCAAGCATCGAACTCCTACAGCTTGCCGCGGTCCAAGGGAAACGGTCCGATGTCGGCATTTTGGCTGACGTTGCGCGACTCCCTGCGGATGAGGTCAGGAAACGACTCGAGACCGCAGTTGCAGCGGGGATCGTCGACGAGGACGAGTGGGGTCGGTTCATTTTCTCGCACGACCTGTACCGAGAGGCGGTGTACGCGGAACTGACTCCAACGCGTCGCGCCGAAATACATCTGCAATTCGGTGAAGCCCTGGAAGCTAACATTGCGGCTGGCGCCTCACCAGATCCAGGGGACCTTGCCAGGCACTTTGCCAATGCCGTACCCGTTAGCGGTCCGGACAAGGCGCTGGATTGGGCCTGGGCCGCCGCACAGGCGGACCAGAAGCGAGCTGCTTTTGCGGAGGCAGCGGCCAGACTGCAGCGGGTATATGAGGCCGCAGGGGCAACGGGTCGTCGCATCGACGATGAGTACGTCGTGAAAATCCTTTCGTCAGCGGCGGAGAATCTGGCGCGCTCGGGAGATCTCGAAACCGCTCGCTCCCTGCTCAACGAAGCTCATGAGGTAGCACTCGTCACCGATCCGCAGTTGGTTGCAGAAGTTGTGTTGGCAACCGCACAGCTAGGCTCTCGCTTTGCGATCCGTAGGGATCAACTCATCCAACAACTTAGGTATGCCCTGGATCTGCTCAGCCCCGATCAGACCAGTCTGCGCGCTCGGCTGACGGCTGCGCTGGCAAGAGAGCTTCAACATTCGGTCAGTGCAGAACGTGACGAGGCAGCCGCCTTAAGCATTGAGGCCTTGGCTTTGGGCCGGAAGTCCGATGATGATGAAACCTTAGCTATGTGCCTTTTGGCGCGACACGATGCGTTGTGGGCGCCCGGTACTGGCCAATCTCGAGTCGGATTGGCAGTGGAGCTGGCCGAGATCGGAGAACGTACCGAAGGTACGAGCTACTCGGCGGACGGGCGGCTACTCGAAGCAACAGCGTTGATCGAAGCGGGAGATCCTGCATTTCGACAAGCGTTACAACGCTGGTTCGATCTACTCCACGAGGACTCGGAACCACGGGACCGCTATCTGGCGCTTACTCGCATGACTTTCTTGGCTTTGTTGGAAGATCGCCTTGAAGATGCGGAGCAACTGCTTAATGAGGCCGCCGTACTCGGCGAAGAAATCGGTGAACCTGATACTGGCAATGTCCTTATGTCTCACCGAGTTGCTCTCGCGTGGGCACGTGGGGAACCGCAGGAATTTGAGACGTTAGCTGTCGATGCTGTGAAGTGGTGGACCGGGGCTCCCGTTCATGCGCACGCGATCGCGGCGGGAGCCTGGGCCCGTGCCGGAAACGTGTCGGAGGCGCGGCGAGAGCTCAACCTTGTGGGAGCCTCCGGTGGGTGGCGAAACGAAAACTCCTATTTGCAAGCTGTCTTCCTTCCTTACCTAGCCTCAGCGGCTGTCGCTTGTGACGACAAAGGTCTGGCTCGAGAACTTTTAGCGGAGTTTGAACCCATGTCCAACTCCTGCGGGGTTAATGGTGCCGCCGTGGCCTTTTCAGGTCCATTCGCCTACTCATTGGGAATCTTGTCAGGCGTATTGGGGTATGAAAAGAGGTCACGCGAGTACCTCGATATCGCAAAGGGATTGGCGCAGTCGCTTGGTGCAACGGGTTGGGTCCGGGATTGTCAACGTGGGCAGTCACAGCTTGACCACACCCGCCCAACAGAGCAAAAGGAGATCGTGCTGCGTCGCTCCGATCGACGCTGGACCCTTGATTACGATGACCAAACGGTTGTACTAACCCATGTCAAAGGGCTGGCTGACATCGCGGAACTGGTTTCCAGGCCAAATGTGGAAGTGACTGCGTTAACGCTGATGGGTAGTCCCCAGACTTCCCTGACTCAAGAAGAAGCCGTAGACCGCGCGACACTGGCTAGCTATCGAACCCGGTTGGCCGACCTCGAACACGACATCCAAGAGAGTCAACTGAACAACGACACTGGTCGGGCTGAAAAGTTTGAGGCCGAGCGTGAACAGATTCTCGAGGAACTCCAGCGAGTGGCGGGCCTGGGTGGACGACCACGAAGTGCTGCCAACCAATCAGTGGAACGCGCACGTAAAGCAGTGAGTGCGAGGATCCGTGATGCCATCAGCCGGATATCTGAAGTAGCACCGGAGGTTGGTGCGTATCTGGATCGCAATATCGTGACCGGGATTCAGTGCACTTATCAACCTGAGATTGGAAACACTTGGTCATGGAAGGTAGAGGGGATCTGAGATCTGATTGTCATGGACGAAATGCAAGTTCGCGGTCCCGATAATCCAGCTTGGCGCAAGAATCATTGTCTTCCAGCGCAACCTCGCCCGGATGATGGCATGATTTTCGAATGGTCGATTGGTTGCGCTTCGGAGCGGACATGGAAGACCTGGCGACGCAAACGCTGCGCACAGGTAAGAGAGTCACTGGTCTGTCACGGCCAACGGTAATTCAGCCCTATCGGGGCTTCGTTGCCGACGGGATAGCCCACGTGCGAGCTCGAGCTATGGAGCAACCCATCTTCGACGTTCAGCCGGGGGGCTTGCGAATTGACGCAACCCTCGCTGCGAACCTGTTGCGCTGGGTCGTGCTGGACATCGCGGGTTTGAAGGTTTCAGTGACGGTCGCAGGAAACACTGTGACCACTCACAGCAATGCCGATGGATTCATCGTTGCCAAGGTTCCGGTCGAAGACATCGAACCCGGGTGGCATGAAGTCCTTTTCCACGCAGAAGACCAGGGTCGAGAAGTAACCGCGCGCGGTCGAGTAGTACTCCCGGACAACTCTTCGAAAGTCGGTTTCATTACTGACATCGACGACACGATTCTGGTGACCGGAATGACGGAGGGCCTCAAGGCAGTGCAACGCACACTACTGCGCGATGCCTACGGACGGCAGCCAGTCCCGGGCACACCTAGCCTCTACCGAGGCCTTGCCCGGGGGACAAATCCAAAGCACCCGGAATCGACCTTTTTCTATGTCTCCTCGGGGCCGTGGAATCTATATGACATGTTGACGCAGTTTCTTGGAGTCCGAGGTTTTCCCCGGGGTCCCATCTTCCTGACTGACTGGAGGCCCGGCTCACCGCCTAGCGACTCCGAGGGCAAGCTTGAGTCCAATCACAAACGTGCTCGCATCCGACGTATCCTCGATGCCTACCCCAAGCTCAAGTTTGTTCTCATCGGGGACAGTGGGGAACGAGACGAACAGATCTATAGCGAGTTTCTGGAGTCCGATCCAACCAGAATCCGAGCGGCGATTATTCGCGATATAACCGTTGAGGATGCAGAAGTCCCAGACCAAGGCCCGTCGAAAACTCGAAAGAAGTCAGGACTCATTCGAGTGCGGGACTCGATCCAAATGGCCCAGGTGGCGCACGATTTGGGCTTAATCGATGAACTCACCGTAGACGAAGTCACGGCTGAAATAGACGCTCGCGTTTAACTATTGTTCTCAGGGTGGCAACTCATGAATGCTGCTCGGCTAACAGTTGTGGCTTGAGCCGTATCGCCAAAATCATGGTCGTCGCACCGATGAGATATACCGAGGCGGTGCCGACGAATGGTCCAGCAGTGCCGATGAGGTTGGCCAACCACAGGCTCAATAAAATATTGCCGATCACCATGACTGTCTGGATCCTTACGGCCACACGTAAACCAGCCGGACCGGATAGAACCCATTGCAGTGGCGCTGCCATGAAACTTGCCAAAACTACAGCGCCAGCGGCTAGGTAGAGGGACCTCGGTGCCTCGACTTCCCCGCTGCCTAGGAATTCCGCTACCCAGGGCCCAAGTTCAAACAGAATGACGCCCGCGATGACTCCGGCAGCGGATGATTGAAGAAGCAGTCTTTTCAAGTCGCGACTATGGCGCTTCGACCAGCCGCTGCCTCGAGCCGCTGCCATGTTGGCCATAAATAGCGGCGTCAAGATAGTGAGAGGTATCAATGCTCCAACAACCAGCTGATTGGCAATACCGAAAGAAGCCGCCTCCGCGGCGCCTAGTTGGCTGGAAACGATTAATGGATCGAAGCCGGTCTGGGCGGTAGCGGCGGCGGTGATCCAAGCCATCTGCATGACTAACCAAATTCGAATTCGTCCAGATGACGATGCTGGATCTCGCTCCGCCAGGCTCGGACGCAAACGCCACCAAACCAAGGGTCCAAGCCTTCCTACTGCCCAAGAAAACCC
>JAOZTQ010000074.1 GCA_029939085.1 Candidatus Nanopelagicales bacterium | reverse complement strand
GCCAGCCCCCTGGAGATCCAGCGGATCCCCACTGTGCTCCACGCGCCCTTCCATCGCATCATCGACGCCTTGAGCAATATCAGGCGACTGTTTGCCGATAGATACGGATACGCCGCAGGAGTCACCGTCAAATCCCTTTACGGAAGAGTCGTAACCAATCGAAAGGACGACACGTCGGACAATCTCGATGATGTCGGCAAACCCATTGGTGCGAACCTCACCGGCGACGTGGACCTGACCTGTGGTCAGCAATGATTCCACTGCGACCCGGCTTTCCGGATCTTGCCGAATAATATCGTCCAAAATCGCGTCACTGATCTGGTCAGCCATCTTGTCGGGATGACCTTCAGTCACCGACTCGGAAGTGAATAGACGATTAGCCACTGTTCTGCCTCTTTCGATGGTGTAACGAAGAATCTTGGTCAGATTGATCCATCCGGATCTGGATATCCAACGCCCAACTTCCCGCTCACTCTACTGCCTCTTTGAGTGCCAAGGTACAAGCCGCGGCCGACAGGACCAACGACGGGTCCGGGCAGTCAACTAGATTTCGACAGAAAGATCGTCAGTCCGCTGAACGGTAACGGAGTACGGCATCCCAAATCTGATCTGCGATCACCGACTTATCTGATCGCGCATAGTGTTCCTCACCGCCGCGACGGTCAAGAATGATGATCTGATTTTCGTGACGATCAAAAACCTCTCCACCCGAAACGTCGTTCACGACCAGAAGGTCACATCCTTTGGCCGCCAACTTCTTTCGGCCATATTCCACAACCTCGGCCGCCTCATCACCAGTCTCAGCGGCAAAGCCAACAACCGTTTGGTCAGACCTTCGTCTAGCCACGAGATCTACCAAAATATCGGGATTACGAATAAGCGAGATTGAGTCGGGCTCGGCCGCCGAGTCCTTCTTCAGCTTGACCCCACTCACATCCGTAGGCCGGAAGTCGGCGACTGCTGCGGCCATCGCGACGATATCTGTCTTCGTTGCATGCGAATGCACTTCATGGGCCAACTGCGCCGCTGTCTCGACTGGAACTACATCGACACCGGCTGGCGCCGGTAACGCCGTATTCGCAGAGATGAGGGTTACTGCGGCTCCACGACGCGCTGCAGCCGCGGCCAATGCGTAACCTTGCTTTCCGCTGGACCGATTGCCGAGAAACCGCACTGGGTCAATTGGCTCTCTAGTTCCACCAGCGGTCACCAATACGCTCACCCCCGCCAGATCGGGAGCAGTGAGCAATCCCAACGCCTGCCGGAAAATTACCTCGACTTCGGGTAAGCGACCCGGGCCCGAGTCAGCACCGGTAAGCCGACCGCTGTCTGGCTCCAAGACTGTGACACCGCGCTGTCGCAGCGTGTCCACATTGGCTGCCGTCGCGGGATGCGTCCACATCTCGGTATGCATCGCGGGAGCAAGAACAACGGGGCACGTTGCAGTCAGCAGAGTTGCCGTAAGTAAATCGTCGGCTAAACCCGCAGCGGCGCGACCCATTAAGTCAGCAGTTGCCGGTGCAACAACGATCAGATCTGCTCGCTGACCAACCGCCACGTGATTCACCTGGTGAACCCGATCCCAAACTTCGGTGCTGACCGGATTTCCGGATAGAGCAGCCCACGTAGGCTCGCCAACAAACTGAAGAGCCGCTCGGGTTGGTACAACAGTGACGTCATGGCCGGCTTCGGTGAACAACCGAACTAGGCTCGCGACCTTATAGGCGGCGATCCCGCCACCGACGCCAACAACGACGGACGACATGGCCGGAGTCAGTCGTCCTCGGCTATTTCAGCGGTGTCGATGGCGACAAGTTCTGGTTCACCCGCCGGAGCTTCCTCCGCGACAACTTCAACAACCTCTTCAGCGTCAGCTTCGGCCTCACCGCCCTCGTCAACGCTTGCAACCAGTAGACCAGCATGAATCTCGCGCATCGCGATGCTCATGGGCTTTTCCTGCGGCTGAGTCTCAACGAGCGGTCCCACGTACTCCAGCAGGTAGTCGCCCATCTGGGAGTAGTAACCAGTGATCTGTCGGGCTCGTCGGGCCGCGTAGATAACCAGTGAATACTTTGATTCGGTGGATTCCAAGAGCTCGTCGATGGACGGGTGGGTGATGCCTTGAGGTCGGGTAGACATGGTTACGGTCGCCTTCCGATATTGCGTTCGCTGGGCCAAATAGCCGATTAACCCGGCGTGAGACCGGTGCTCAGACTCCTGAGCTTTCACACCATGCTAGCAACTGATCCGCAGTTGCCGATACCTCCGAGTTGACCAGCACCCGGTCAAACTCGGAAGAAGCCGCAATTTCGTCCTTCGCTCGGGCTAATCGATCCTTAGTTACGTCGGAAGTTTCGGTGCCGCGACCACGTAGCCGCCGCGCTAGTTCCTCCTCGTCGGGCGGGGAGATGAATACCAGCAACGCATCTGGATCGTTCCGCCGAATCTGGCGGGCACCGGCTAAATCGATCTCCAGTAGAACCGAGGTTCCAGAATTTGTGCGCTGTGTCACAGGCTGTTTTTGAGTCCCGTAGAGATTACCCGCGTATCGGGCCCACTCGAGGAAACCACCGTCGTCGACTATCTGGTTGAACTCTTCTTCCGAGACGAAAAAATACTCCCGACCGTCCTGCTCTCCCGGTCTTGGCGGACGCGTCGTAGTCGAAACAGACAACCAGAGATCCGGACGCCGTCGAAGTAACTCCGCGATAACCGTTCCCTTGCCTACACCCGACGGTCCACTCACCACCACCAGCCGACCCGTCATAGTGCGGCTTCTAAACGCTCTTGCTGACGTTCACCTAACTGACCGATGCGACGCTGCCCGCTAACTTCTGTCCGAGCTAGTAACCGTTCGGCCTGCGCTGGACCGACTCCAGGCAACGCGAGCAGCACCTCACCGACCCGCAGCCGAACTGCCGCTCGACCTCGCTCGTCATCGCGTTCGGCTATGCGCAAGATATCCATAAAGTCGATACGCCCTTGCCGTAACTCTTGCTTTAGCGCTGCTCTCGCCCGACGTCCGGCGACCGCGACTTGCCGACCAGTTGCGCGTTGCTGCTCAGACATGACAGGAGGTTTCGGATCAGTACTCACAGCGCCCCCTTTATCTCGGCAGCAACCGCGGCAGCCGCTTGTTCGGGATCCGGGGACTGAGTTATCGGGCGTCCCACGACGAGCACATTTGCCCCTGCGTCGATCGCGCGCTGCGGTGTTGCTACTCGACTTTGATCATTGCTACTCGTTCCAGCAGGTCGGATCCCTGGAGTGATGAGCGAAACCTCTGAACCCAGGGCGGAGCGTAGGGCCCCTACCTCTTGGGCTGAGGAGACGATGGCTTTCGCACCAGCCGCCACGGCGGTGGCAGCCCACAGCGGCACAAGTTTCTCCGATTCCGGAAGTCCAAGTTCCGCGAGATCTTCGGCACTCAGTGAGGTCAAGACTGTTACAGCTGCAATCGTTGTTTTCGGCAATTCTGCCGAAGCAGCCGCAACCATATCTGCACCACCAGCAGCATGAACGGTCAGCACTGCGGGCTCTAAAGCTGCAACGGCTCGAGCACCGCCCGCGACGGTTGCGGGAATGTCATGCAGCTTCAGATCCAGAAAAAGACCGCAATCGGGTGCAGACTCTCGAACCGCTGCGACTCCGCTGGCTCCATTTCGAAGATAAAACTCCAAACCCAACTTTATGAGTTCAGCATGTGGCGCAACCGCCGTTGCCCAATCGCTGGCTTCGTCGACCGAGACAGTATCAAGGGCCACTGCCAAACCAGATATTGGCGTCATGCGGTGACCTCCTGATGTGCGCATCCTAAGAGGCCCTGCAGACCGCCTTCGCGCCGGGCTGCTATTCCAGCTAACTCTTCTCGAACGCGGATTCCCGCCGTTGGATCGGAGAGTAGTGCAGTCCCAACCGACACAGCACTCGCTCCGGCCATCATCATTTCAGCGGCATCGGTTCCAGTTCGCACCCCACCACTGGCGATTATCGGCAAGTCAGGCAAAGCCGCATGCACTTCCCAAACTGCCCGTAACGCAATCGGCTTGATCGCTGGACCCGAAAGCCCGCCTGTCCAAGCACCCAAGGCCGGCTTACCTGTAGCGGCATCAATCCCCATGCCGCGAACAGCATTGATCAGCGATACCCCGTCGGCACCTGCACCAACACAGGCACGAGCAACCGACACAATGTCAGTGGTATCTCCTGAGAGCTTGGCGAAAACCGGTGTGCCTGCGGCAGTATTTCGTCGGACTGCGTGAACAATGCCGCCTGCCAATCCAGCATCCATGGCCGCTGGCAGCCGCCCAGACTCCGTCACTGGATTGGACAGATTGATCTCAACAGCAATGACGCCTTCGACTTGACGTAACCGCTGGGCGAGTCGAGCGTAGTCCGCTGCTTGCTCGGCTGCGATCGACACTATAACTGCCGCACCATGGTCGACCAGCCACGGCAACTCATCCGCAAGAAAGCCTTCGATACCCGGCCCCGGCAGACCCAATGCATTGATCAGACCACTAGGAGTTTCCGCTATCCGCGGTGCGGCTAATCCAGCGCGCGCCTCTGGAGTGATGCTGCGGGTAATCACTGCCCCCAGCCCAGCCAGATTGGCTTGTGCTGGCAGCTCCCGACCAGTTCCGGCACATCCAGCAGCTGCGAAGACTCGATTCGCGAATCGTTGACCGGCGAGAACGACGTCTTCAGTCATCGGATCTCCTCACTCGCGCCCAGGCAATCTCCAGGAACGGTGCCGAGATCGTCCCAGCGCACGAAGTCCCCCTGAAAAACCGGTCCCTCAGTGCAGGCTCGAACCATGCGGGTCACACCATCGCGCCCCCGAACGGGTAACGCGCACAGCGTGCACGTACGGCTGCCACAAACTAACGGGGTCTCAACCGCAGCTTGGTGCGCTACTCCTTTACCCATCAGGATTTGTCCCACCGGCTGGAGCTGTTCTGTGGTCCCGGCCGAGTAGACCACTTCTACTGAATCATCTAGTTGACTCAGCGTTGCATCGCGGGGACTAGTGATCCGACCCGAGCTATCCATGATTTCCGAACTGAATCTCCGGGCGGTTAATGCTCCGTAGGCAACGTTCTGCCCCAACAGGAGGAATCTGACTCTGCAACCGCGAGATACTAAATCTTCGGCCAGTTTCACTAAAGCGGCGGTCGCGGTTTCAAAACCAATCAGAAGGCACGTGGTGGGATCTCGCGGCAACGAGAAGGGTCGACCCAGCGGCCCAATCACATCGACGCGCGCTGACTGAGGTTGCGCAGCCAACCAGGCACCACCAGGCTCGCGGAGGTCAGCTACAACTTCGATGGTTCCGCCTTCGCGTCCACTCGCAGTCGCTTCACCGATCCACATGGCTCGCCTAAGCAGCAAAGCGGAATCAGGTCCTGCCACCTTCACCGATACAAACTGCCCCGGTCGTGCGGTTGATGTGTCTGTACCCGCGGATAAGGTGACCACGGCGTAATCGCCAGTATCCCGCCGAGCCATCACTGTGGCAGTCCATTGGCCCGCCTGACTCACCCCAACTCCTGTCGGCGCAGCTCGTCGATATCGGATGCGTGCTCCTGCAGCGATCGGACACCGACCTCGGAATCTCGCTGCGCCTCAATACCCTGTACAGCGGCGGCGAGCCCCGCGGTTGTCGTAATGCAGGGCACGCCCCGTGTCACCGCGGCAGTTCGAATCTCATAACCGTCCAAACGAGTGCCAACTCCAAACGGAGTGTTAACAATGAGATCGACATCGCCCGACATTATGGCTTGGACAGTCGTTGGTTCGCCGTTGGGACCTGGGCCTTCGCGGTTCTTACGCACTAGGCCGACTTTGAGACCATTTCGGCGCAAAATCTCGGCTGTACCCTCGGTCGCCAGAATCTCGAAACCCAAGTCTGCCAGCCGCTTCACGGGGAAGATCATGGACCGCTTATCTCGATTGGCTACGCTGATCAACGCTCGACCAGAGTTAGGTAAGCCACCCGAGTAGGCCCCGGCTTGTGACTTAGCGAAAGCTGTCCCAAATGACGAGTCGATCCCCATAACTTCGCCGGTGGAACGCATTTCCGGACTAAGTACGGTGTCTACGCCGTGGAACCGACCGAAGGGCAAAACTGCTTCTTTGACAGCAATCGGAGATCCGATGGGAAGTGAACCGCCGTCGCCTTCGCGAGGCAAGATTCCTTCCTCTCGAAGTTGAGCAATGGACTCGCCCATCATGACCCGAGCCGCCGCTTTCGCCAATGGGACAGCCGTTGCTTTGGATACAAAGGGCACCGTTCGGGAGGCTCGTGGATTGGCTTCCAATACGTACAACACATCACCAAATAGGGCGTACTGAATATTCATAAGGCCACGCACCCCGATGCCCGCCGCTAAATCGCGCGTTGAGCGGCGGATCCGGTCTACCTCAGCAGGTCCCAGCGTGATCGGCGGCAGCGAGCAGGCGGAATCCCCAGAGTGAATTCCAGCCTCTTCAATATGTTCCATAACACCGCCGAGGTACAGCTCTTCACCGTCGAAGAGTGCATCGACATCAATCTCAATAGCGTCGTCCAGGAATCGATCGACCAGTACTGGATGATCGGGATTCACATCAGTAGCCCGCTTCAGGAAGTCAGCCAGCATCTCATCGTCGTAGACGATTTCCATTCCTCGACCACCCAAAACATACGATGGACGAACCAGAACGGGGTAGCCAATCTCATTTGCGATTGCGCTAGCTTCTTCGTACGAAAAGGCGGTGCCGTGTTTGGGCT
>JAOZTQ010000073.1:2772-6852 GCA_029939085.1 Candidatus Nanopelagicales bacterium | reverse complement strand
GTGAAGTTGACGAGTCGATCGAACCCCCGTTCAGTGTGAACGACTTCGTTGTCAGTGGCCATGTAGGTACTGTGACCAATTCCTCCCTATGTTTCAGGCGGTTTCCAACGTTGCCGTGAATTCGTCGGCTTGGGTATGAGGTACCATCAGATCGACGGTTTCGGGGCGGGCGCCCTGAGATTCGTGCCCATCAATCGCATTTAATGCATTACGCGCCCGGAGGTTAATATGCCGCTGTCTGCGGAAACAAAGAAAAGCATCATTTCCGAGTACTCGACTCACGAAGGCGATACCGGCAGTCCAGAGGTACAGATCGCTCTGCTCACGCAGCGCATCAATGACCTCACCGGACATCTCAAAGAACATAAGCATGATCACCACAGCCGTCGTGGTCTGCTGCTACTCGTTGGTCAACGTCGTCGGTTGCTGGACTACTTGGCAGACATTGACATCACCCGCTACCGGTCCTTAATCGAACGGTTGGGTATTCGTCGCTGATTCCAAGCGGCGAGTAAGCAAGCTAACAACTAAATATCAACAATCCATACGGGTCGGCCACGTAGACGCCGGTCCTCGGTGGTGGGTCCCGGGCCTAAACCCGTGTCCTTCGATCGGAGACCGACCGCAATGCCGATTCGGTCTAGTGAAGAGGAGAGCCCTGTGGAGGGTACCCAAGTATCTAGTGCAGAAGCCGTTATCGATAACGGTGAATTCGGCACACGGAAAATCAAGTTCGAAACAGGTCGACTGGCAAGACAAGCTGGCGGTTCAGCGGTTGTGACCCTCGATGAAGACACGATGCTGCTATCAGCCACATCGGCTGGAAAGAACCCGAAAGAGCATTTCGATTTCTTCCCGCTAACGGTCGATGTGGAAGAGCGCATGTACGCAGTTGGTCGGATTCCTGGTTCGTTCTTCCGACGTGAAGGCCGTCCTAGCGAAGAGGCCATCCTGACCTGCCGACTTATCGACCGACCGTTGCGTCCGTCCTTTGTTAAGGGCTTGCGTAACGAAGTGCAGGTCGTTGTTACGGTGCTGTCACTTTTCCCAGGTCACCTGTACGACGTCGTGGCAATAAACGCTGCATCCATGTCCACCATGCTGGCTGGACTACCGTTCAGCGGGCCCATTGGTGGCGTTCGCGTGGCCCTCATCAACGGCCAGTGGGTGGCATTCCCAACCCATGAGCAACTAGAAGGTGCGACCTTCGACATGGTGGTGGCTGGCCGCATCGTAGAAGATGACGTAGCCATCATGATGGTGGAGGCAGAGTCCACCGACAACACGCTTGAGTTGGTGAAGTCAGGTCATCAAGCGCCGACCGAGGAGATTGTTGCCGAAGGTCTGGAGGCCGCGAAGCCCTTCATCCGGTCATTGTGTGAGGCCCAATCCGCAGTCGCTGCTGAAGCAGCGAAGGAGACGGCTGAGTATCCGGTTTTCCCCGATTATCAGGACGAAGTATTCGCTGCTGTGGAGATGAAAGCCAGTGATTCGCTGGCTGCTGCTCTGACTATCGCCGACAAGTTGGAGCGCAACGATGAGTTAGATCGAATCAGTGCTGACACATTGGAAGCATTGGCTGACGAGTTCCCAGAGCGGGATGGCGAAATCAAGGCCGCCCTACGTTCGTTGACTAAGCAGTTGGTGCGACAGCGGGTGCTTCGGGACAAGATTCGGATCGACGGCCGTGGCTTAAGCGACATTCGGCCATTGTCCGCCGAGGTGGACATTCTGCCGCGCGCTCACGGATCTGCTTTATTTGAGCGTGGTGAGACCCAGATCATGGGTGTCACCACATTGAATATGTTGCGTATGGAGCAGCAGTTGGACACGCTGCATCCCGAGACGCGCAAGCGGTACATGCACAACTACAACTTCCCGCCGTACTCGACAGGTGAAACGGGTCGAGTCGGATCACCTAAACGGCGCGAGATCGGTCACGGAGCTTTAGCTGAGCGTGCGCTCGTACCCGTACTGCCAACCCGGGAAGAGTTCCCCTACGCGATCAGAGAGGTTTCGGAGGCGTTGGGCTCCAATGGTTCGACGTCTATGGGATCGGTCTGCGCTTCGACGCTGTCGCTGCTCAACGCTGGTGTGCCACTGAAGGCTCCGGTTGCTGGTATCGCGATGGGTCTCATCTCAGACACCGTCGATGGCAATACCGAATATGTCGCCCTCACCGATATCTTGGGTGCCGAAGATGCCTACGGCGATATGGACTTCAAGGTTGCTGGTACGCCTGAGCTCGTGACTGCGTTGCAGTTGGACACGAAACTGGATGGAATCCCAGCGAGTGTTCTAGCTGGTGCGCTTACGCAAGCCAAAGAAGCCCGGATGACCATTCTGGACGTCATGGCCCAGGCCATCGAGGTCCCAGGTGAGATGTCGGAATACGCCCCGCGGATCATCTCCATAACGGTTCCAGTGGAAAAGATCGGAGAGGTGATTGGGCCCAAGGGCAAAATCATCAACCAGATCCAAGAGGAAACTGGTGCGGACATCACCATCGAAGACGATGGCACCATCTACATCGGTGCTGCTGACGGTGTCGCGGCTGAAGCTGCGCGCACGCAAATCAATGGCATTGCGAATCCGTCAATGCCTGAGGTTGGCGAGCGCTACCTCGGTACGGTCGTGAAGAACATGAACTTCGGATCGTTCATCTCGTTGCTGCCCGGAAAAGATGGGTTGTTGCATATCTCCGAGGTGCGCAAACTCGTGGGTGGTAAGCGTATTGATTCGGTAGACGATGTTTTGTCGGTCGGCCAGAAGGTTCAGGTCGAAATCAAAGAAGTTGATCAGCGAGGCAAGCTATCGCTGACACCGGTACTTGAGGATGATGAAGCAGGCGATTCGGCAGAGTAACGTGGCGTTTTTCCCTGCGTCGGAGCAAGCAGTCGGTTCTACCCGGCTGCTGCTCCGCGAATCTGATGGAGCGACAGTTCGTCGGACAATTCTGCCCGGCGGACTTCGCGTCATTTCCGAGGAAATCCCAGGAGCTCGATCGGTTGCGCTCGGAGTCTGGGCAGGTGTCGGGTCTCGAGATGAAACTGAGCAGTCGCGGGGCGCCGCACACTTCCTTGAACATTTGCTCTTCAAGGGAACGCATCGGCGTAGTGCTCTCGATATTGCCTCGGAAATCGATGCAGTCGGTGGTATGGCCAATGCCTTTACCAGCAAGGAATACACCTGTTTCTATGCAAAGGTCCTAGGGCGAGATCTACCGGTCGCTGTGGATGTCATGTTGGATATGACTACACAGCCGCTATTGGCCGAAAGTGATATCGACGCCGAGCGAACCGTTGTCATCGAAGAAATCGGCATGCATGAGGATGACCCTGGTGATCGAGCTGGGGAAGCTCTCGAACAGGCAGTCCTGTCTGACAGCCCACTGTCGTACCCGATCCTGGGAACTCGGGAATCGATTTTCTCAATGAGTCCGACCGCGATTCGGTCGTTCTTTCGACGGCACTATCGTCCTGATCGATTAGCTCTGACTGCAGCTGGGGCTGTCGATCATCGGAAGTTGGTGACTATGGTGCGTCGAGCTACGCGAGAGCTCGACTGGCCCGAGGCGACCCCTAGAAAACTTCACCGGCGCAACTCTCGTCGATACCGTGGGTCTGCCACGAGCAGTATCGGATGGCAAGACTGGTCCGGTGGTCAGAGCACTGTGGCTCTGGCTATGCCGGGTTTACCTCGTGCTCACCCAGAGCGTCCCGCTTTGGAAGTTCTGAATGAGATCATTGGCGGCGGAATGTCGTCTCGGCTCTTCCAAAACATCCGAGAAGTTCATGGCTTGGCGTACAGCGTTCAGTCTGGTCACAGTGCGTATTCTGACGCCGGACTTTGGAGTGCGGGCGCAGGTTGTCAGCAAGAGCGAACCGGTGAGGTTCTGGAACTCATGCTGGGCGAGATCGATTCCATGGCGACGGCTGGTCCACGGGTTGAAGAAGTGGGGAGAGCCAAGGGTCATCTTTCGGGCAACTTGGTACTAGGGAGTGAAGAGACTTCTGCGCGGATGGCGGCGTTGGGTCGTGCCGAGGTTGCCACAGGTGAACTGCTGTCCGTTGATCAGGC
>JAOZTQ010000073.1:0-2672 GCA_029939085.1 Candidatus Nanopelagicales bacterium | reverse complement strand
GCGGCTGCTCTGGATGTGGGTGAACGTTTGGACGGTCTCACCGATAACGATGTTCAAGTGATGGTGGATTTTACCGATCCAGAATCGGTTATGACGAATATCAAATTTTGTATTCGAAACGGCATCCACTGTGTTGTTGGGACCTCTGGTTTCACCCCGGAGCGGTTGGCTGAGGTTGAGCAGTTGCTGGGTCCCGATCCACAAGTGGGTGTTTTGATTGCGCCCAATTTTGGTGTCGGAGCTGTGCTGATGATGCAGTTCGCCAAGCGAGCAGCACCATTTTTTGAGTCAGTGGAAATCGTTGAGTTGCATCATCCAGACAAACTCGATGCTCCGTCAGGAACCGCACTACGAACTGCGGAGGTAATCGCAGAGGCTCGGGGGAGTGCGGGCAAAGTCGGTTCGCCGGATGCCACCGAGGGTGACGATACGGCCCGCGGCCTCTCCGTATCAGGCGTTCCCGTTCACTCAGTTCGACTGCGTGGACTAGTAGCGCATCAGGAGGTCTTGTTGGGGTCTACCGGAGAGACGCTGACCATCCGGCATGACTCACTAGATCGGACTTCATTCATGCCAGGTGTCCTCCTGGCGGTTCGCGCTGTTCCGGATGCGCCAGGACTAACGGTTGGGATTGACCCACTTCTGGAGAACCAGGGATGAAGTCGGCAAAAGGTGCGGCGCTCGTACTTACCGGCGCCATCCTCATCTATCTACTTCTCTTGGGGCAGATAGGTTGGGGACTGATTTCCTCGGGCTCTGGAATCGGTATAGCTCTCGGAATCGCGATCTTGGTATTCCCGCTTTTCGGCATATGGATTGTGTGGCGGGAACTGGCTTTTGGGTTTCGCGCCCAACAGTTGCAGGAACAGTGGCAACGTGAAGAGTTGCCGGTACCGGAGGCAACGGAGGAAGAGTTCCAGCACTGCCGAACTCAAGTTGAACTGGAACCGAACGACTGGCACAACTGGTTCCGGCTTGGTCTGGCCTACGCCGTAGCGGGGGATAAGAGTCGGGCTCGATCCGCGATAAAGCAAGCGGACCACCTTTTCCGCCGAGGTCAGGCGGCATAGTGCGCGCCGTGGTGCAACGGTGCAATGGTGCCTCGGTGTCGGTTGATGGTCATGAGGTGGGGGCATTCCAGGGGCCAGGTCTGCTGGCACTAATAGGGGTAGCCCGGGGTGACGAGCAGGATCAAGCCGAACGACTCGCAAATAAGTTGTGGCGGCTCCGACTGTTTGCCCCAGATCGTCTTGGGGGGCAACTAGACATCCCCGCGACGGCAAAGGGTGACCTGTCGGCTGAGGATCTGTCGCTACCTATTTTGGTGATCAGTCAGTTCACTCTGTATGGCAGGACCAACAAGGGTCGACGCCCGACCTGGGAGGACGCAGCTCCGGGTGTCGAGGCGGAGCCGCTGATTGATCATTTGATCGTCAGGTTGCGAGAGCTGGGAGCTGACGTGTCCACCGGAGTGTTTGGTGCCGACATGGAAGTCACCTCCAAGAATGATGGTCCGATGACCCTCATTGTTGAAGCCTAGGAATTCGCGGACATGAGTTTTGCGGCATAGTCAGCGAGACTCTCGGGGACCGCTTGGAAACTTGCTCTCGTCCGTCGATCCAAGAGATCAGATGCCGTCGTGGCTCCCTCATAGTCAATGCCAAACTTCAGCCGAGCGGCCATAGCTGACGAAATATCGGGTTCACTGGTGTCTCGAAGGGCCCAAACTCCCGGGGCCTCGTTGCCGTACAGCCGCCATAGTTCATCGGGGATATCGGGATGCTGAGCCCTGGGCCCTGAACCCACCAGCGCCACCCGAGTTGTGACGCAGGGGCGATCGGTCACGAGATCTACGGCATCTGCGGCCATCTGTCGGTAGGTAGTGAGTTTGCCGCCCACGATCGAGATCAGGCGATCGGTTCGGTTAATGAGATGTTGCCGGGAAATATCAGCGGAAGATTGGGAATCTTTCGAACTCACCAAGGGGCGCAATCCCGCAAAGGACCCAACTCGCTGCGATGGTGCGACTGGCTCTTGAAGAGCCTGATTCAGAACGTCAAGAATCCAAGCAACATCAGATTCTGGTGCCTGCGGTTCATCAACGACACCGTCAAGTGCCGGGTTGTCCGTAATTCCAACGTAGGTCAGGCCATCGGGCTGCGGTAAAGCGAAAACGAATCGGTTGAGTTCGCCTGGTACTTGAACTGTCAGTGATCCGCGACCGCCACCAACAAGTTCAGTCGGAATTACAACATGAGAGCCCAATGAGGGGGATAAGTTTAGCTCCGGATCGAGTCGATCAGCCCAAACCCCAGCCGCGTTAATGACGTGCCTCGCTCGCACGTTGAAGTTATCTCCGGTGAGATTGTCCGTGACTGCTATTTCCCCGGAAGCGGAGTCCACTTCGGTTGCAGTCGCTTTCGTGAGGACAGCAGTCCCGTAGGCCGCCGCGGTTCTCGCTACTGCGATCACTAACCGAGCGTCATCAATTAGTTGAATCTCCCAACCGACTGCTGCGCCCAGCAGGCCAGATTGACGGATTCCTGGCACCAGCCGTGATGTTGTCTCACGGTCTACTCGTCTGGCCCTCGGTAAAACGCCACGAGGAGTCCTGGCGGCAATGCGGAGCGCATCACCTGCCGAGAAGCCAACCATGGCCAATGCCGCACTAC
>JAOZTQ010000072.1 GCA_029939085.1 Candidatus Nanopelagicales bacterium | reverse complement strand
GAATCGGTGGGCCGGTCGAGATGTTAAATGCCGACCAGATCGCGAACTTTGATTGCCAGGTCACTATGCTGACATCCCATTGAGCCGTTTTGATTGATCTAAAGCGGTTGAACCGACCGACATCCATCTGAGGGAGTCGTAGTGAGCGTCACTGGTGTGCCGGTAGCTGGCAGCGGGAAATCTTTTTTTGGACATCCCCGCGGTCTCATGACGCTCTTTCTCACCGAAATGTGGGAGAGATTCTCGTTCTATGGAATGCGGGCGTTACTGACGCTGTATCTCGTGGCACCGCCAGATGGCGTAACTCCCCCCGGGGGAGGGCTAGGAATTTCTAGCGGAGATGCCACCGCAATCTATGGCACGTACTTGGCTTTGGTCTACGTAACTCCGCTTGCTGGCGGCTGGGTTGCCGATCGAATGTGGGGTCCGCGGCGGGCTGTCTTGGTTGGGGGAATCATCATCGCGGGCGGCCATTTCTTGATGGCCATACCGGAACAGCAGTTCTCGTTCTGGTTGGGCTTGCTCTTGATCGCGGCAGGTACCGGGTTACTCAAGCCGTGCGTCTCGTGCCTGGTGGGTGGCCTTTACGACACCGGAGATGAGAGTCGCCGCGATGCGGGTTTCTCGATCTTCTATATGGGTATCAACTTAGGCGCATTTATCGCACCACTCGTGTGCGGATATTTGGCTGACAACATTAATTGGCATATTGGATTCGCAGCCGCCGGCTTCGGCATGCTCTTTGGTGTGGCCCAATACCTTATGGGAAGCAAGACGCTCGGAGATGTTGGTGTCGCGGTTCCTAATCCTGCGCCGCCTGAGGTTCGGCGTCGAGTCTTTGGTCTGACTGGACTCTTGCTCGTTATCGTTGTGGCGCTGGTAGCCGCATTTAGCCTGGTACGTGGCGGATTCAGCATCAACGACATTGTTGATGTGCTGAGCATAATCATTCTCGTCTTGCCGATCATCTACTTTCGGCGGGTGTTTTCGTCGGGCAAGTTGACTGATGTCGAGCACTCCCGGATGAGGGCATTTCTGGTGCTCTTCCTTGCATCAGCAGTGTTCTGGATGATCTTCGATCAGGCCGGTTCAACCCTAAATATTTTTGCTCAAGAAAACACCGATCGAAATATCGGCAACTTTGAGATGCCAGCCGCGTTCTTGCAGAGCGTAGATCCTATTTTGGTCATAATTTTTGCCCCCATATTTGCCGCGGTTTGGACCAAGCTGGGCGATCGAGCGCCCTCGACGGCGTTGAAGTTTGCCTTTGCTTTGGTGGGAATTGGTTTGTCCTTCGTGGTCATGGTGATACCCGGCTTAGCTGCGGATGGTGGCGAGCTTTCGAGTGTGTGGTGGCTCATTGGTGTCTATGTGATTCAGTGTTGGTCTGAGTTGCTGTTGTCGCCGACTGGACTTTCTGCAACCACTCGATTGGCGCCTGCCGGTATGGGAAGTCAACTTCTCGCATTGTGGTTCTTGTCAGTTTCTGTAGGCGACACCATTGGCGGACAGCTCGCCCGAGGGCTAGACAGCCTGGGATTGGCTCCCTACTTCGGGATCTTGGGTTCGGCGGCTATTTTGTGCGGTCTCATTTTGCTGCTTGCCTCCCCGAAGGTTCGGCGCATGATGGCTGGCGTGAAGTAGTCGAGCGGCTTGCAGATTAGCTGAAGTGCTCAGTCATCCACTTGGCGAATGCCGTGGATTGAATCGACCATTGGAACACGGTCTCAGCGGCATGGCGACCGGCCATTCCTACTTGTTGCGCATGTTGCGGGTCGTCGAGGTACTTCCGTAATGCCGCCCCGACATCCGCAGGGTCGGTGGCATCAACAATTGTCCCAGTGACCATGTCGGTCACCGCGTCAGTTGCGCCACCTGACCTGCCTGCGACAACTGGCGTACCGCAGGCCGCCGCTTCGATGAAAACGATGCCAAAACCTTCTTGCTCCAAACCGAACCAGCGGTCGTGGCACAACATCGTGGCGACGTCTGCACTGCGATACAGATCGGGAAGTTTCGATTGGGGCACTCGACCCAAAAGCCTTACCGTCGACTGCAGGCCCTTGTCAGCGATAAGTTTTCGCAAACGTGACTCTTCACGCCCGGTGCCACCGATAGCAACTTGTAAATCGGGGTAGTCGTGGACCAACTCTGCTGCGGTGTCAACGAGAAGATGCATTCCTTTACGTGGCACCAGTCGAGATACCGACGTGATGGTGGGTCGATCCGGGTCCAGCCCAATTGAGCGTCGCGCCGCCGCCTTATCTCCCGGAGTGAATTCAGTGGTGTCTACGCCCGGAAAAACCGTCAGTATGGGCGGAATCGGTTCCGTTCCGAGAGCGCGACGTGCTTCATTGGCGACCCAGGGACCCATAGCCACGATTCCCGAAGCAGATCGAAGGCTAGCGCGGAGCCACAGAGCTACCCCTGGAATAGCAGCCGGGACTGGAACGTCAGCGCCATAAACCATCGTTACGTAGGGGATTCCGGCAACCTGTGCAACCGGACGCAGCGAAGACAGCCATGCGGAACCAAAAACCACCACGTCTGGTGCGAAGTCTCGGATGGCGTCGCGCACAGTGCCGCGGAGTTGGAACGGCAAGATCATTGCGTTGCGCGGTACCCGTTGGAGTTCAAAGGGTTGCTCCGCGTCATATGCGGCGGCATCGGGGTGCTCGGAGGCTATGACTCGCAATCGGTCCGGATCCAGAGCGCCGAATAGCTCCCGTTGGACCACCTGAATTCCGCCAAGTCGGGGTGGGAAGTCATTGGTGACCAGCAAGGTCTTCGGCGAAACCGCGGCAGTGCCCACATACGCATCGTATAGAGAGATTTATCACCACACCGGTAACTCTCAACCGGATCTATCAAGTAGCTCAACGGTGGCGTTGGGCAGAACTATGTCGATTCGACCTGATTTGGCCGGGTTCGACATCCGAATCGACAACCGATCTGCCCATGACGAAGGCGGCCAGACTAACTGCAGGGTGAGAAGTGGGTATGAATACTGCGTCGGCCAGGCAATGGAATTTTCGGATAACACGTTCGCCGCTTACCTTTATCTAGTGAAGCGAGCGATCCCAACAATCCTTACGGCGGTGTTAGTCCTGGGCGCTTTGGCGGTGCTCCGACAGCCGGATGCGTTGATTAAGTGGCTGGACGAGCTGCGCTATGGCGCACCGGCGGCTGCAACGTCAGGTCAATCTGAAACTCCGGCAGAGCCAGTGGTTCCGTTCGCGAACGTGCAACCGAATGGGTCTCCTGTCACCTTCTCGCCTTGCAGAAAGTGGACCGTGTCCATTAACTCGGATTTCGGACCGCCAGGTGCTAAAGAAGTCATTGATGATGCGGTTCGAGAAATAAAGAAAGCCACGGGATTGAAACTCTCAGTTGGTAAGGACGTGGACGAGCCAGTGGATCCTGACCGCAGCGTCTACCAGCTGGAGCGGTACGGCGACGCGTGGGCGCCCATTCTGGTGGGTTGGACCCGTGACGAGGCGTCTGATGTCGAGACGAGCGGTGGTCCGGGAATGGTCGAGAATGCTGCCGGTGAGGACACTTACGTTTCGGGCTTAGTGGCGTTGAACGCGGATGGGTCGTTCAACAGCAGCCCCGCAGAGTTGAAATCCGCGTTGCTCCGCGGACTAGGTCATGTTGCTGGCTTGGGCTACTCCGAAGACGCCAACTCGCTCATGTACTGGAATGGCAGTGGCGCTGCAGGTTTCTCAGAGAAAGAACTGGCCGCTCTGAAAGCGCTCGGCCAAGGTGAGTGTGTAGAGACCTTAGGTTCAGGCGGCGACGACGGTCTAGCAGGCTGACCCCAGACTTGTCCGCGAGTCACTCGTCGCGGTCGTCGGTATGATGCATCATGACCGCAGTTCAGTTGCGTTCGCCGGGTCCTGATGACTTCGACGTATGGTTGTCGCTCTACCGGCAGTATTGTCACTTTTACAAAACTGAGCTGACTGATGCTGGGTCAAGAACTGTATGGGACTGGCTCCAAAACCCGGATCATGTTTTAGAGGGGCTCCTTGCGGTGACTTCCGAATCCGATGTTGTTGGCCTGTGTCACTTTCGTCCGGCACCGGAGCCGCTGGCCGGCAACTACGTCGGGTTTCTCGACGATCTGTTTGTCGCACCTGAAGCTAGGCGACACGGAGTGGGTTCTACTTTGCTTCGCCGAGTTATCGATATTTCCGCGGAACGTGAATGGGCAGGTGTGCAGTGGTTAACCGCAGCTGACAACGCTGACGCACGGCACCTTTACGATCAGGTCGCGAAAGCGACTTCTTGGGTGACCTATGAGGTCGACTTGCCCACCGACGCAACAACTAAAAACGCTTGATCAAACTGGCCGAAATGCCCTGATAACACCGCATTTATCGCTTTGCCCCTAGGATGACCTAATGGCCAGCAATACCAATGAGGGTTCCGACTCCGCAGAAGAAGACTCTCAAACCGAGCCGGAAGCTAGCGCCGAACTCAGCGACGAGGAAGCTAAAGCGAATTTAGGTGCCTCTAGTGGAATTGATCGAAAGAAGAGCATCATTGGCGGCATTGTCGCCATCGTTTTCCTAGCTATCGTTTTCACGCGCGTCATCCCACAAATCGGGGACTATGCCGAGGCGGCTAACTACATCCAGGCGATGACCACCGCCGCAATCGTGGGACTCATCGCGGTCGTACTGTGGTACTTGTTCTTTTACGGTTGGCCATTTGTCGCTGCCACACCGGGATTGAGTTACAAGAACGGCTTCATAGTCAACCAATCCGCATTCACCGTCTCCAACGGTATTCCGGCGGGTGGAGCCTTCGGACTGGGTTTGCAGTACGCCCAGTTGACCTCGTATAAGACCACCCCAACAGCCGCTACGGCCGCAATCGGCGCGACCGGGGTGTGGAGCGTCTTTATTACGATGTTCTTGCCCGTAACCGGTGTTGTGGCGTTGTCGGTCTCGGGTGATGACGCGTCCAGCTACGTTGGTGCCGCTTTATTGGGGATCGGATTACTGCTCGGTACCATCATTATCTTCGCTTTCATCTTGAAATCGGAAGCCAATGCTCGTCGGATCGGTAGCTGGGCAGATTCCCTCGTCGGCTGGGTCTTTAAAAAGTTCGGGAAGGAATCCTCTCTCGATCTAACAGCACAAGTCATCAAACTTCGCCATGACATCGTGGGACTGGTCAGCAAACGTTGGTTAGTTATTACATTGGTGCAGATCGGAGTCTCGTGGTCCCAGTTTGCGATCTTGTATGCCGCCATGGTCGGTGTGTCTGGTAATTCGGGGGCGCCGGAGTTGCTCTTGGTTTACGGTTGCTGGGCGATTGCTCAGTTGGGGATTCTGATCCCGATTACGCCTGGCGGTCTTGGCACTGTTGATGCGGTGATGATTGGCCTGATGACGAGTTTCGGCATCGATTCCGGTCTGGCTACAGCAGCTGATCTGGTGTGGCGGGCGTCATCGTATATCCCGCAGATCGTCATTGGTTTGATCTCTATCTTCTACTGGCGTTGGGATGTCAATCGGATGCGGAAGAAAGCTGCCAAAGCTGCTGCTTAATCCCATGCAATGGTGAGAGCGCTTAAGAGATACCTAATGGATAGAACCCGGTGTTCGACAGCTTCCCCTCCGCCGAACCCCGGGTCCTGATAAGGACACTAGGGGCAGTTGAAACGAAGAGTAGGCATCGACACGCCGCCGGTGTTCACATGGTCCGTTACGTCCGAATAATCCACTAGTGACACCACGTTGAATCTACGTGGCCTTACTGGCTTCAAGGTCGGGACCATGGCCATTCATGACACCGATCGCTGCCCACACACTCGTCTCTCGGGATATGACCCGGGACCGCTTATTGTGGCAGTTCCGTTCTTACTGGGCTTCTATCCAGATAACAGTCTCGTGGTCGTGCTGCTCGATGAGTCTGACCGGATCGTCTTGACGATTCGAATGGACTGGAAACCCGAATCAGATCCGCAGCACATTGCCGCAGTAGTGCGCCAGCGGAGTGCTGCTGTTGCTCCGACCTCAGTCATGCTGATCGCCACCATGCCAGCGGATTCGAGCCGGTTGGCCACTGATGAGGTGAATGATTGGCTAGTAGCGCTCGCTGCTGAACTAACCGGGCATAAATCCCTCCCGGTCCGATGGCTGGGCTGCGCTAATCGAGAAGTGTGGTCAGGGACGTCGTGTTCGGTCACCGAATGCTCACCTCATCAACTACCCGATATTGCAGACTCCGAACCGGCTATGCAGCTAATCGCGGCGGGTGCTGCACCGGTGGGTTCTCGACAAGAGGTTCTAGCTGAAATAGCCGCAAATCCCTGCACTGGTCAGTTACCTCCGGTGCCGCGACCTGAAAACCTAGAGCTCTGGCGTGATCAGGCCGTATATCGAATTCTGGACCTGCTTGAGTCCGAAAGTCTTCCGGATGATTCGATACTGTCCTTTTTCGCATCGGGAATCTCCGACATCAGAGTGCGTGACACAGTTTTGTGGCAGTTAACCAGACATCGCGATACAGCAGCGTGGGGTCGACTGTGGCGATTCTCCTCGGCCGTTCTCCGGCGCGCACCTGATCATCGCGTTGCAGCGGTCGCCGCAGTTGCTGGACTTGCTGCATGGCAGTTAGGTGACGGATTACGGGCGGGTGCGGCCATCGAACTGGCTCTGACGAACGACAACCAGCACAGCCTCGCCAATCTCTTAAGACGCGTCCTTGACTCGGGTCTCCCGCCACGCGTCTGGCACCAGGTAATGGGTGAACTGAGTGAATCCGACTGTCGCCGCGGTCGAGATCAGGGCGGCGCGGCCTAGGGGGGGGATTGGACGAATCAAAATCCATCCGCTAACTTTTAACTAGGTCATG
>JAOZTQ010000071.1 GCA_029939085.1 Candidatus Nanopelagicales bacterium | reverse complement strand
GGCGAGCGCGACGGCGAGGTTGACAGTTATTGAGGACTTGCCAACACCACCTTTACCCGAAGCCACGGCATAAATCTTGGTCAGGGAACCGGGCCGATTAAAGAGGATTTCCTTAGCAGGACCGCGCAGTGACTCGCGCATTTTGGTTCGCTGCTCGTCCGTCATAACCCCGAGTTCAACAGCCACATCCGTTACGCCAGGCACTTCGGATGTCGCGGCCGTGACTCGCTGAACGATCTCCGTCTTCATGGGGCAGCCACTGACAGTCAGTAGCACCTCAACTGCGACACGTCCTCCGTCGATATCGACGTTGGCCACCATCCCCAAATCAGTGATGGGACGGTGGATTTCTGGATCTTCGACGGTCGCAAGGGCCGCCATGATCGCTTCTCGGTCGACTGAGGCCATATCACTAGGCTAAGCCGAGGGCAGTCCCCGCGCTGATTCCGGGCCCTCGTCGGTGAGAAACCGTCACTCTTCGTCGGACTTTTCCGAAGGTTCGCTGGACTGTTCTGAAGATGTCTCGTCTAGGAGTTCACGAATCTCATCGAGTGCGTTGCGTAGTTCACCTCGAACGTAGTCGCGGGTAGCGCTCTCGCCAAGAGCATGACGCAGGGCCGCTACCTCGCGTACCAAATATTCGGTATCAGCCATAAGTCGTTCTGACCGCTCCCGATCTTCAGACCATTGCACCCGGTCCCGATCGTCCTGTCGGTTTTGCGCCAACAGAATCAGCGGAGCGGCGTATGAGGCCTGAAGTGAGAGTAAAAGTGTGAGAAAGATGAATGGATAGGGATCCGGAGTTTCGTCTGGCGATCTGCTGAATGCAATGACGATATTCAAAACAATCCAAAAAACGATGAAGAGCGTCATCCAGATAATGAATCGCCAGGTACCTAAGAAGCGAGCGACTCGTTCACTAAACCGACCTACTCGCTCAGGGTCGTACTGCATCCGCAGGCCCGGCCCGCGGTCCATTGGTTCGTCAAGATTCCGTCGTTTCTGTTTCCGACGCAATGAACGATCAGCCATCAGAGCTCACCCCCTCGCTCGATGTTTCATCACGCCAGTCTTCAGGAAGCATGTGATCAACCAGGTCATCGACGGTGACTGCGCCCAACAAGTGATCGCTGTCATCAACGATAGGAACTGCGACAAGGTTGTAGGTCGCAAAGTATCGAGCCACATCGTCGATTGAGGTCTGCGGCGGAATTGGCTCTAGTTCTGGATCGGCAACGTGAAGTACTAGCGAAGACGGTGGATCACGAAGTAGAGCTTGAATATGTGCGACACCCAAGAATTTTCCCGTTGGTGACTCTAATGGTGGTCGAACGACGTAGACCTGGGCTGCCAAAGAAGGTGGCAGCGAGTAGTCGCGGACTCTAGCCAGCGCATCCGCGATGGTGGCATCGGGTCCCACGATCACCGGTTCAGTTGTCATCAAACCCCCGGCAGAGTCCTCGTCGTAGCGAAGCAGCAACCGGATATCCTCGGCTTCCTCGTCTTCCATCCGCTGCAGCAATACTGACCTTTGGCTGAGCGGTAGTTCGAGAACAAGGTCAGTAGCATCGTCAGGATCCATTTCTTCCAAGACGTCGGCAGCCCGTTCAAGGTCGAGGCCGGACAAGATCTGTGCCGCATTCTCTTCATTCAATTCGCCGAGGACTTGAGCCAAACGGCTGTCTTCAAGAGAGCCAGCAACTTCGAAGCGTCGATGCTCGGGAAGGTCTTGCAGCATCGTGGCAAGATCGGCTGGCCGAAGCGAATCGATACTGGCGAGCAACGCATCAGTACCTTGTTTCGCGGAACTACGCTGCAGACCTGTGACGTCGTCCCATCCGACGATCAGAGACTGCCCTTTCCGTCGAAAACCGCCACCTTGTTTGACGTAAAGCTTTGTGATGTCCCAATCCCTAGTCCGGTTTTGCTCAATCGCGACATCAACGATGGTGGCATCTTTGCCGTCCTCGTTGGTTCGGACCGACCGATCGAGTAGTTCACCAAGTACGAGAGTTTCTGACCTGCGCTTTTCGAATCGACGCAAGTTAACTAGTCCAGACACAACGACCTGCTCAGCCGCGAAGGAGCGCACTCTGCCAATCGGGAGAAAGATCCGACGTCGAGGCGGTACTTCAAGCAAGATCCCCAGGACTCGCGGTGGCCTCGCAGGGCTGAGGAGGGACACGACAAAGTCGCGCACCCGGCCGACCTGGTCCCCATTTGGATCAAATACTGGGACACCGGCTAGGCGCGCGACAAAAATTCTTGTTGTCGGCCCACTCATGCTTGCAGGCTAGTGGCAAAAAGTGTGGAATTGTGCGGCTTATCCCGAGCAGTGCTGCCATTGCTTGATCAGCCGGGGGTATTGGATGAAGATATGAACCGTTTAAGCACCTCGACTACACCCACGAGTCGTGACTGGGTCTTGCTCGGAATAGCGGTCATCGCGGTGTCGGCCGCGGCCCCGATCGTTGTGGCATGCGCGGCTCCGGCATTAGCAATAGCTTTTTGGCGCTGTGCCCTGGGCGCGCTGCTCACCGTTGGCTGGTTAGCAATACGACGTCAGTCCCTGCACCAGCTCAGATCGCATTTCTGGTTACTGGTCGTGGCGGGTGCCATGTTGGCTCTTCATTTCGCGACATTTATCCCTGCCCTGAGATACACGTCAGTGGCAGCGGCTACAGCGCTAGTTTCGACGGTACCCATTTGGACAGCATTAATTTCTCGCATATCTGGATATCAGGTGTCTCGATTGCTGTGGTTGGGTGTAGCGGTAGCCATGATCGGGGTACTGATCATCACTGGAGTAGATGTGGCGATGAGTCCGTCGGCGTTGTTTGGCGATGCTCTTGCCTTGGTGGGTGGAGCAGCTGGCGCTGCTTACATCATGAGCGGGGCCAAAGCTCGCCAGGAATTGGGAGCAGCGCCATACAGTGCTGCGGTTTACGGAGTGGCTGCTGTTTTCCTACTTGTTGTCTGCCTTGTCGCCGACGTGGAGCTCGTCGGGTATGAAGTTCGGGACTGGGTACTCATCGTGGCACTCACAGTATTGGCTCAACTCCTGGGCCACTCACTAGTCAACGTTGTCTTACGAAGTTTGCCGCCAACCACAGTCGGGCTAGCACTCTTACTCGAAGTCCCCGGAGCGATCTTGATCGCGGCGGTCTGGCTCGGGGCTTTCCCGCCCTTCCAACTGGTGCCTGGGGTCCTGCTGATTCTGGCCGGATTAGCGGTCGTTGTCGTAACAGGTAAGCGCAACAGCTATCAAGTTACGTAGGGAGTGGCTCAGCCGCTTCCAGCGGCAACTTCCCAGGAAGCCACGTGGCGGTTTGCTAGAAATCCATTGAGACGTCCTAGGACTTTGCTGAGATAGTCGCTACGTTCTGAGGTGGCCTGTTCGGCGGCCCGTGATTCCCAAATAGTGACCGTCTGCGCGCGATTCCGATCTCGGTCTATAAATAGGCTGGTGCTGATATGGCCCGGTTGCTTTTCGATCATGGGATGTATTTCTTCCCGGAAAATCTGCAGAGCCTCTTCCAGGCGCCCCGGCACAATATTGGCCGTGATTGTTCTCGCATGCATAGCGGCGTACCTCCTAGACCCGCAGATTACGCGGTTCCGGACCGTTCTTGCTCCCTAAATGACAAGTTCATCGCAGCTATCTGGCGGGGGGCGGGCTAGGGTCGCGAAAGGTGAACGGATAACGTGGAGACGCTGCAGCACCGCTAAGCGAGTGCCGGCGTCCTAGTAGGTCATCATAACGAGGTGCCATTCATGAGTGAAGATTCCACTGCCCAGTCGCTACGCCCCCGCCGATCAAATCTTGCGGTTCCAGGCTCGAATCCAAAGATGTTGGAAAAGGCAAAAGGATTGCCCGCCGACCAAATCTTTATGGACCTTGAGGACTCGGTAGCACCGATTGCGAAGGCCGATGCACGGAAAAATGTCGTGGCGGCTCTCAATGAGGGTGGATACGAAGAAAAGGTGCGTGTGGTTCGAGTAAATGATCTAACCACGCAGTGGACCTATCAGGATGTCACCGAGATCGTGGAGAATGCCGGTCAAAATTTGGACTGCATCATGCTGCCTAAAGTGCAGACAGCGGCTCAGGTGCAGTGGCTCGATATGACACTGACGCAGATCGAGAAAACGATGGGCTTCGAGCAAGGTCGGATCGGAATCGAGGCGCAGATCGAAAATGCTTTGGGTCTGGTTAATGTTGATGAGATCGCCCAGGCTTCACCTCGCGTTGAGACCATTATTTTTGGCCCCGCGGACTTCATGGCCAGTATCAATATGAAGTCGCTGATCGTGGGCGAGCAGCCTCCGGGTTATACCGAGGGCGACGCTTACCACTACATCCTGTCGCGGATCTTGATGGCTGCTCGTGCTTACGATAAGCAAGCGATTGACGGGCCATATCTCCAAATCAAGGATGTGGATGGATACCGGCGGGTTGCGGAACGCAGTGCTGCCTTGGGTTTTGACGGTAAGTGGGTGTTACATCCGGGGCAGGTAGAGGCAGCGAATGAGGTCTACAGTCCACGGCAAGAGGATTACGATCACGCCGAACTCATTTTGGATGCCTACGCCTATTACACCTCTGCGGAAGGTGGCGGCCGTGGTGCGGTCATGTTGGGTGACGAGATGATTGACGAAGCCAGTCGAAAGATGGCTCTGGTCATTGCAGGTAAGGGGCGCGCGGCTGGTATGCAGCGGACCAAGACCTTCACGCCGCCTGAGAGCTGAGGGTGGCTAGCCGTGTGCGGCCGGTATGCGGCGAGTCGCGATAAGGCTTCCTTGGTAACTGAGTTCGATGCCGTCGAGGTAACCGAGCAAAATTTGGCTGCGGACTACAACGTGGCCCCAACAAAAGACGTTTACGTCGTCGCGGACCGTCAATCAACTAAAGATTCCTCGACAGCGCGCGAGCTGGGGGTAGCGCGATGGGGGCTAGTGCCAAGTTGGGCCAAAGACCCTGGCATTGGGGCACGGATGATCAACGCCCGGGCGGAAACTGCGGCTCACAAACCGTCTTATCGTCGAGCCGCCAGCAGACGCCGCTGCCTGATCCCAGCAGACGGCTACTACGAGTGGTATCTACCGACCGACCCATCGGCGCCCCGAGGCAAGAACGGTAAGCCGCGAAAGCAGCCGTACTACATTCACCCGGCCGACGGATCAGTCATGGCTATGGCTGGTCTTTACGAATTTTGGCGAAATCCTGAGCTGCCCGAAGATGATCCAGCCAGTTGGCTTCGCACGATGACCATCATTACGACCGCCGCCACATCAGGGCTGGATCGTATCCACGACCGGATGCCGCTGTGCATCCCGCAGCGTGGCTGGGAGGCTTGGCTGGACCCGGAGCAGTTGGATGGGGAACTAGCGATCACGTCAGTAATCCCAGAAGAGCCCGATTGGTTGCAGGCTGAACCCGTCGGAACCGAAGTGAACAATGTTCGCAACAACGGTCCTGAACTTCTCCGTCCAATCCCGTTAGACAGCTAGCCCGTTGACGTCGGCACGATCTGGTTCTGTCATCGTGGAAGTATGAGTCAGATTGTCATCGTTACTGGAGCCGCATCGGGTATCGGCGCAGAGTTGGTGCGTTCGCACATTGCCGACGGCGATCAGGTCGTAGCTGCGGACGTGGATTCGGCTGGTCTGGCGGCGCTGGAGCAGCGCTTTGATCCTAAGTTGATAAGTATTTGTTCACTTGACGTTAGCGATGCGGTCGCCGTAGGGAAGTTGGTTGACGAAACTGTCGCTAAGTACGGGCGGCTGGATGTCATCTATAACAATGCCGGTGTCGGGATTGGCGGGAGAGCCCACGATCTGGATATTGAACATTGGGACCGTTCCATTGACGTCAACCTACGAGGGGTGGTGCATGGAACAGTTGCAGCCCTGCCTCACCTTCTGCGACAGGGCTCGGGTCAGGTGGTAAATACAGCATCTCTCGCAGGCCTGATTCCTTCGCCCGGTTTGGCGCCGTACGCAGCTGCGAAGCACGCGGTCGTGGGTATGACGCTCTCGCTCCGAGTTGAATACGCAGCGTCGGGTGTTGGCTTTACCGCCATCTGCCCTGGATTCACCGATACGCCGATCCTAGATAAAGAGATGCCAGCGGATTTACCGAGCGTGGCTATCCCCGTCACCACTCGCAAAATGGCAGAGTCGCTCCCCGGAGGAATCTATCCAGTAGCGGCACTAGTAGAGGACATCCGACGTGGTGTTGCCGAGAACGAGGCTCTGGTGGTTTCGCCAAAGATGGCACGTTCGGCATGGCGCATGTTTCGTTGGTCACCCGGCGGTTTCCTCAAGGCTCTGCAGCGGCGGGCTGGCAAGACTGTCGAGAAGTTTGCTCGAGGGTAGCGAAACCGGCCGATAACGGACAGGATGTTCTCGTGGTTAACGCTGGACGGGTGGCCGACATTGAGACGACGGCTGGAATTGCGCGTGCTCATGTCTACGAGGTTCCCGAGGGCGTTCCCCGCGGGACACTAGCGCTCACGCATGGCGCGGGAACTGGTATCGAGTCCTGGGACTTACAGTTATTGGCCAGCAACCTGCCGATGCGTGGTGTCGAGGTCGTGCTCTTTGAACAGCCGTGGGTGGTCGAAGGTAAAAAGGTTGCAGCGTCGAAATCAAAACTCGATGCTGCTTTTCGCGAGTCGGTAACGTGGTTGCGTCGGTCCGGGGAGGCCCTGCGGCATTTGATCGTGGGCGGTCGTAGCAGTGGCGCTCGGACAGCGTGCCGAACTGTGGTGGATCTCGAAGTAGATGGGGTTTTGTGCCTGTCCTTTCCCTTACACCCGCCTGGAAAACCAGATCACGACCGCTCAGACGAGTTGGCAACCGCGGCCGAGAATCACCTGGTGACCGTAATCCAGGGAGATCGCGATCCGTTCGGCACC
>JAOZTQ010000070.1 GCA_029939085.1 Candidatus Nanopelagicales bacterium | reverse complement strand
TGATTTATCTGACTCCGGTATTTCCCGGTCCCTCGAACCATCGCTACAACGCGGACTCGTTTGATCATGTGGATCCGTTACTCGGCGGAGACGCCGCGTTAATCTCTCTCGTGGATGAGGCTCATCGTCGAGGAATACGTGTCATCGGTGACATCACGACTAACCACACGGGTAGCCAGCATCATTGGTTTCAGAAGGCACAAGCGGACATCGACTCTGATGAGGCATCGTTCTATTACTTCAATGAACACCCTGACGATTACGTGGCTTGGTGGGGAGTCTCGTCGTTGCCGAAGCTTAACTACACAAGTACGGGGTTGCGCGAGCGGATGATCACCGCTCCTGAAGGACCGATTCTTCGCTACCTGGCACAGCCGTTTGCTCTGGACGGATGGCGAGTTGATGTAGCCAATATGACCGGTCGGCAGGGGGAAGCTGACTTGAACGAGGAGGTCGCGGAACTTATTCGGCAGACCATGTACGAGGAGCATCCGGACGCCTATCTGGTGGGGGAGCATTTCCATGACTACACCGAAGATGTTCGACCAACTGGGTGGCAAGGTGTGATGAACTATGCGGGATTCTCGGTTCCGCTGTGGCAATGGTTGAGTTCACCGAGTGACCCGATGCGCGGCTGGTTGGGAGTCGAGGAACTCAACTGGCCCAGGCTGCCAGGTGCTGAGCTGGTTGCCGGGATAAGTAAGTTCAACACGATTCCTTGGCAACAACGGCTGGCGAGTTTGCTCATGATCGATAGTCATGACACTCCTAGGATCCGATCAATAACTGGTACGTCAGATCTGGTTGAAGTTGCAGCAACAGCGATGTTCACCATGCCGGGCGTTCCCATGATGTGGATGGGGACGGAGTTGGGACTAGAAGGTGTTACCGGCGAAGATGCTCGCAGAACTATGCCCTGGGAGCGACCCGAGCAGTGGCAACAGTCCACCATGGCTGCCTTCGAGACGCTGATTGAATTGCACCGCAACTACGTGGCCCTGCGCGACGGATCATTGCGGTGGATTTTTGCTGATGACGATCGCGTGGTGTACCTCCGTGAAGGTGTCGACGAAGTACTCCTCATATTGTTGGCTCGCGATTCAGGTCCATCGATAGAGATTCCGGCTGCAGCCGTCGGTGCCAAACAGACCGATGAGTGGCAACAGATCTATCCGTTTTCTCAAGCGAGACATGCTGCCACTGAGTTGAACTTGTCAACCGATGGACCCATGTCCGCTGTTTACGTCCTACGACCCGGGACCTGAATCCAAGAGCGCCTGACAGCGATGAGCGCTGTGGCGACAAGATCGTCTAGGCCTGGCCGGTCAGCCCGCGTAACAAGATCCAGGACTAAAGTGATTTGCCCGGGGCTTGTCCGAAATTCTGATGCCTAGATAGGAGCCGAGAAGAATATCGTCATCACGTGTCTGCACGACGAAGCAACTTCGGTAGTCCTTGGGATAGAGCGGTCCGACCGCTGTCGTGAACTCGACGAAGTAGCGGGGGCCCTTAGAGTTGGGATCTCGATTCACAGATGTGATCTGAAGTTGGTTCATCGGCGAATGCTTTCCAATCGCCTGCTCCATGGCTGACTTGGGGCTTCCCTTTGGTCGCCAGACGTAGGTCGCGGCCGCATTGAGGATTTCCGGTCCGAGTTCACGCATGACCTGTCGATATGAGGGGGCAACCGGTAACTGCTGATACCCGGTGGAATAAAGCCATTTTTCACTCCACTGAGATAAGTCTTTTCCAGAGATTTCCTCAGCGCGTTCCACCACGGCTTGAGTGGTGGTAGTAGTTCCGGCAGGTATCGAGATCAGCCCTCGTGCAACTCGCCAAAACGTCTCGTCGCCCAGGGTGCTACGGAGCGCATGTACTGCTGCCTGACCGCGGAAGTAGGGAGTGCTATTCAGCAAGTATTTGGGAGTGGGGTCGCTCAAGGGCACTTTGTCGAACTGGCCTCGGAAACCGGGGAACCAGCCATCTTGAACGTATTGCCCATGGACGATGTCATCCAATGACCTGTCTTTTCGTTCAGCTCGTTCCACGTTCTCGAAGTAGGTGGCGAACCCCTCATGAAGCCACATATCTTTGGCAAGCCCGGCCGTGAGGGTATTTCCGAACCATTGGTGCGCTTGCTCATGAACGACGGTCTCTTGGCTAACCCAAAATTTCCCTCTGCTGTAGGTAGGGCGTCCAGCCGTCTCCATCGCTGACTGTCGGCCCGAAACCACTATCGCACCGGTGCTCTCGAACGGATACGGACCGAGCCGCGCGCTAAGCCAGCGAATCGCACGAGCAGTGCGCTGTTCCATTGTGCGGACGCTAACACCACTTCCTCGAGCTACCGCAGTGAAGGAGGGAAGATCGGCCACCTTCCGGGTGCTGTACTTGAATCGGTCTACTGCCACGGTTTGCAGATAGGGCTGAATCGGGGTGCTGGTGCGCCATCGTGACGTAGTGAAGTTTTTACTGCGAGTGATCCCCTTGAACTGACCCGTTGAGACACCCAAAAGACCGGCAGGCGTTGTCAGTCGAGTCGTCCACGTCGCCTTATCGGAAAAGATGTCGTTACTGGGAATCCAGGCCGAAGTACCAGTGGGTTCGGTGAACGTAACGGACCCCTTGGGTGTCCTTAGCCAACCGTAGGTACCTCGACCAGACTCGTCTCGAACCGGACGTGGTTTTCCGCGGTATCGGACTTTGAGGCGGAAAGTTGAACCGTCGGTTATTGAGCCGAAATTCGAGATATTAAGTTTGCGATCCGAATGTTTGAACTTCGCGGGCTTGCCATCGACGTTCACTTTGCGAATAGTCAGCCCCTCGCGCGCGTCGACGCTGAAGTCGTTCAACTGTTGGGTGGCTCGAATTGTCATGACCACCGTGGCGTCGCCGATGCCGTGAGTTCTCGGGTTATAGCGAAGTTTCAGATCATAATCTTCAACATCGATACTCGTGTTCCCACTAGGAGCAAGATAGGGGTCCGGAGTCGGAGTGCTCTCACTGCTAGCCATCGGTAGTGGTGCAATACAAAGCGCCGCAATGGCGAGCGTGCCGACTAGGGCGCCCGACAGTCCCATAGGGCATCGCCTCTCGAAAACCAGCCGCGTTAACGGATCCAACACTACTCGCTGCACCAGCGAAGTTGACGCGAAAGCGGCTCTCGATGCCGAGCTGCAATCAATACGATGCGCTGAACCTATTCATCACACCAGAGGAGTTAGCCCCCTCTAGGGGTCTAAGCCCAGTAATCAACATCTACTTCGGCTGTCTGACGCCGCGATTGTCCTACCGGTTCCAGCCAAATACCTGGGAGTCCCCATTCGGGTGAATGAATTCACAATGGCCGCAACTGAACACGTTCTCTAGTTGACGAGCAACAGCATCATCGTCACTCCATAATTGCGAGTAGTTGCCGAACTCGGTGACGTGCTATCGCAATAGTCGGGTAGCTCCACGACAACAGGATTGGCAGGACCTCATGGCGAAGAAAATCTCGAATACCGACCGATATGATCACACGCCCAGCGAGATTATGGCAATGCTGCAAAACGCGGATTATCTAACCGAGAAGTACACGACTCTCGGTGACATTCAGTTCGACATCGTGGAACAAAGTGCAGCCGATGGAAGTTATGTGCTCCGGATCGACCGGGAGGTGGAAGCGAATCTGCCTGACATCGTGAAGAAGTTCAAAGAGACCAATGAGATGACTCAAACGGAAAACTGGACTGCGGACGGCGACGGGTGGTCTTGTGAGATGACGATTGATGCCTCTCCCGCCAAGATCACGGGGAAACAGAAGATTACCCCCGTTGGAGACAAAAAATCGGATTGGAAAGTTGAGATGGAGATCAAAGTCGGCGTTCCGCTAGTGGGAGGAAAAGTGGAAAAGGCGATTGCAGAGGAATCCATGAAACAGTTTGGTCTTGAGTACCAATTCAATCAGCAGTGGTTGGCAAGCAACTCGTGATTCTCGGCCTAGTTCACGGCAACCAGGTGAGTTTGTCGGCGAGTGCGGCATAACCGACGAAGGCCACCGCATCAATGATGAAATGCGCGACAACCATGGGTCCAACTCGCCCCCAACGGCGGAATAGCCAACCGAAGAGCAGGCCCATCGCAAAGTTGCCGATAAAACCGCCGAAGCCCTGATAGAGGTGGTAGGCGCCACGGATCAGGGCGCTAAGCACGATGGCAGGACCCGCTTTGACACCGATCTGATTCAACCGATGTAGTAGGAAGCCGAGGATTATGACCTCTTCCAGAACTGCATTTTCTGCGGCTCGTAGCAGCAGCAGGATCCACTCCCACCAGTTACCGACCACCTCCGCCGCGGCAATCTGGACGCTCAACCCCATTTGGTAGGCGAGTAGGTAGAACGCTAGGCCCGTCCCGCCCACGAGGGCTGCGAGAAGCGCACCCCGGAGCAAATCGCTCCCAGGTCGGCGAAGATCAAACCCGATGCTGCCAAATGATTCATGAGAACGGTGAAGCAAATAACCGACGAGTGCTACCGCTCCTAGCGGCAGGACAATGAATGCGATCTGGTAGCTGACGTCAAGCCAAGGGCGATCTGGCGCGATCGGAGAGATGATCGGCGCCACCTGTTCGTCTAAGGGGCGCCCTGACGTGAGTCGCTCAAGCAGATTTAGTAAGGCACGGACAGCGGCAGCCCCGAGCGACACCCAGAGAACGAGGATGATCTCCCACCGAAGGAACTTAGGTGGAACCTTGGGATCGTCGGCCTCATCGGGACCAGACTTAGGCTCTGGGGGTCGCGTCAACTGTTCACATGTGACAGGGCTGAATGAGCCTGGCGACTAGCCTTCTTGCGCGAGTCGCCGCTTCTCCCGCTCAAAGGATTCCTTAATCTCGGCTTCGGCCTCTTCCCGGCCTTTCCATTCCGCACCATCAACGGATTTACCAGGTTCCAAATCCTTGTAGATCAGGAAGAAATGCTCGATTTCTCGCTTATCGAATACCGGAACATGATTAATGTCGCGAAGGTGCTCTTGCCGTGGGTCACCCGCTGGGACGCAGAGAACTTTGTCGTCAGAGCCCTTCTCGTCGGTCATCTGATACATGCCCAGAGCCCGACATTCGATGAGGCAGCCCGGGAATGTGGGTTCCTGAAGTAGAACGAGACAGTCGAGGGGATCTTCATCCAGGCCGAGGGTGTTGTCGATGAAGCCGTAGTCGTGCGGGTACCGTGTCGACGTGAAGAGCAGTCGGTCAAGTTTGATGCGCCCAGTTTCGTGGTCCTCCTCATACTTGTTCTTACTTCCACCGGGGATCTCGATGGTGACGTTGAAAGTGAGCGGGGTAATGGCGTTCACAGATAACTCCTGTCGTCTGAGTTCTCCACCACATCTTGGTGGTAAGTGATCATGCGTCGCCACCGGAATGGCAAAAAGTCCGTGTTTATTCGAAATAAAGCCTTTCGAAACCGTCAACATCCGATTGCGATGTCGGCCCTAGTGCTGAGTGCGGCCCTGCTGCTCAGTAGTGTCGCCGAGGCGATAAACCCCGAGTTGGCTGATGCAGAAGCTCCGCCGCTTACCGTTTTGGAACCGGTAACAGCTGACGTTGGGGTGGAACAACAACCCGATCAGGTGGCGGCCCGAATCGCTCGTAAGGCGAACTCCAAGCCCATGGGTAAAGAGTCCGCGACTTTTGTGATGGACGCAGTTACCGGTCAAGAGCTCTTCAATGACAACGGGGGTACGAATCTTATTCCAGCGTCGAGTGCCAAGATCCCGACCGCTGCCGGCGTTCTACTCGCGACCGGAGGTCAGAGTCGAATCACCACAAAGGTGACTCGGTCTGGCGGGACTCTTTATCTGGTTGGTGGGGGAGATCCCTTGCTGTCATCCAGAAAGCCGCCCGCAGGAAGTAACGTGCCCGACTACCCAAAACTTACGTCGATGAAAGCCTTGGCAAGAGATACTGCGGCAGCCATCGAGACTGAATCAGATAGTGAACTTAAATTAAAGTTCGACGATTCACTATTTTCGGGGCCCGATTGGGGTCCTGATTGGCCCCAGTACTACCGAACCAGCGGCATTGTGGCACCGGTCTCGGCACTGATCGTGGACGATGCGCAGTTAGCGCCACAGGGATCAAAAGTGGCGCAACCCGCCCAGGTCGCGGCAGATCGCTTCGCACAGTTGCTGAAACAGCGGGGCGTCACCGTTGGCAAGGTCGATCGCGGTCGATCGCCACAAGACGCTGCTGAGATTGCCTCAGTCGAATCAGTGCCGATGCATGCCGTAGTCGCCCAGACGTTGTCTACGTCCGACAACGATACGGCTGAAATGCTGTTCCGATTGGCGGGTATTGGCGCGGGGTATGAAGGCTCCTTCGCCGGGGGTAGTCGAGCAGTACGAGAGGCATTGGGGTCGGTTGGTATCGCAACTGATGGTGCGAGGTTCGAGGATGGCAGTGGTTTATCGCGGCTCAACAAAGTATCGCCTAAGATCTTGAGCGAGATTATGCGGCGTGCAGTTACCCGACAGGATGGCTTGTGGCCAGTAGCGAGTGGTCTGGCAGTTGGCGGAGCGACTGGAACTCTGAAGTTCCGGTTTGACGATGTGACGACTGAACGTGCGGCTGGCTGGGCTCGGGGAAAGACGGGAACCCTGAACTATGTCGGGAGCCTTTCGGGATTCGTCCAGTCGGAAAGTGGCCGGGTTTTGGTGTATTCGTCAATCGCCAACGAAGCTGATTCGTCATTTGATGCATCAGCCAAGATCGACGAGATTGTCACTGAGTTGGCTGACTGTGGTTGCCCCGGCAAAGGTCGATAACTCAGATACGACGTAGGCTCAGGCTATGGCTATGGTCGATTGGGGCGCCGCGGAAGACATCGGGTTGCGGTTGGTACCGGCGGGACCCAAAGTTTCGGGTGCGGAAGCCCACGAACCAGTTGCAGATCTGCAAACCCCGC
>JAOZTQ010000069.1 GCA_029939085.1 Candidatus Nanopelagicales bacterium | reverse complement strand
GCCGTCATACCTCCCGAAGTAAAGACCCGGAGGCGATATTGCGCCTTGTCGCCATACAGGGTTACGCCATCATTGGGTAACAGTCCGTTAGCGAAAAACTTCGGACCTCCCTCTCCCTTCGTGCTCATCCGGTTCAGTTTTGCCGCAACTAATCTCGGGCCTTTGCGATCCGCGACAACACTGTCGTCTGCGACATACGGTGAACCTGGGGCAGCCACCGTCATTCCCACGGCCGGCACGAGTCGGTTCTTCGGACCAACCAATTTCAACGGTGAACCATCCGCAACCACCGACACTCGCACTGGGTAAAGCGCACCGGGTTGATCTTGCGGAATCCTATTGCCGAAATAACCGAAGATAACGACTACGCCGCGCTCGTTGTATTCGAAGTTCGGCGAGATCGAAGCAACCTCGGGTGTAACAACTGATCCATCATTGAGCTCAACCGCAAAATCTGTTGCTTCGATACTGCTAGGAAGTACTGGCCACGAAAATTCGATAGGAAGACCATCTGCGAAATAGACCTTCTTCCCGAAAGCCAACTCAATTCCCTCGGGAGTGTTCGCCGAGGTGTACGAGACTATGGAAGTGTCCGAGCCGGCACAGGTCAGGGTGTTCCATGCACCGCCAATCCGACGAACGAGCGATTGACTTAAGCCCAAGTCTTGTGTCGTCATCCCAGGTACGCCAATGATGTCGGTAAAACCTAATCCCGCGGCGAGCATCTTGGGTTGCTTGGCCCACATATCCGCGTTGATGATGACGTCTTTTTGTAATTTTTGATACGACTTTGGTGTCTTGTTGGACTGCTTAGTTGTGAAGGACAGCGACTTTATAGGCCCGCCGCCCTTTCCATTCACTGCCTTAACTTCGACCTGATAGTTGGTCCCGGCTTTGAGGCTCTTCCACGTTCGAGAGTTGTTGTTGCCCTGACTCGACTGCTCTTTCCAGGGACGCCATTTTCCGTTTTTCTCGATACGGGTTTTAAAGGCCACGACGGAACCACCTCGAGTCTTGGGGGTTCGCCAGGTGGCGGTGGCCTTGGCCTTGGTCACCTTCTTTGTCTTGAGTTTCGCGACCTTGCCTGGAACTTTGCCACCAGAATCAGCGGCCGAGGCAGCGAACTCGACTGTTGGCACTGCCAGGGCTAAAGCAATGACGACCGTGACGGGAAGCCGAACGAAACGTTGTGGCACAACTGAAATCTCCCACACTTTGAGGGCTCTTCATAATCTGATACGCGCAGAGAAGTCGCAAAGAAGCGAGGACGCTAACCAGCCTTAACCAACTGAACCCATCGTGAAAAAACCTGCCTCGCATGAGTTCGCGTCTGCGAGTCAGAAATCTCATCATTGAGCTCTGACACCGATACCCCTGCCGCAACTAAGTCGCCGGGGAAAGACTGAGCCATCTTGGTTATCTGGTCTAAGTCAGCTTCCAGATGAAACAGCAGCCCATATGCTCCAGAACCTGCGGAAAAAGCTTGAACAGGGGTCACGGACGAAATCGCTAACTTTGTGACTCCAGCCGGCAACTCAAACTGGTCCCGATGCCAATGCAAGGCTGCGAAAGACCTCGGGAAACCTGCAAAGAGTGGATCTTGCCTAGCAGCATCTGATAGTTCAACTGCATGCCAACCCAACTCCCAGGCCTCACCTGCGGCGACTTTCGCCCCTAATGCTGAGGCCATCAATTGGGCGCCTAGACAAACGCCGAGAACGGGGATGTTCGAATCGAGATATCGGGCGATCAACGTCCGTTCCTGATCCAGATGTGGCAGCCGTTCGATATCAGCCAGACCCATCGATCCACCGAGAACAACGAGACCACTGCTATCCGAGTCGAACTTCGGAACCTGCGCACCAAGATCCAGACGAATAACTTCGAAATCCAGGCCGTGCGACTGAAGCGCTGCGGCTATCCGGCCAGGCCCTTCCACTGCTTCATGTTGCAGCACCAGAACCGACACCAGACTCCTCCTACACCGTGAACTACCCCTGGGGTAACCCGAGGGCCATGTAGATGCTTTTGGTCGCCTGCGAGCGATTCAGGGTATAAAAATGTAAACCCGGTGCCCCTTCGTTAAGTAAGGTCTGACACATAGCGGTAGCGAGCGAGACTCCAAGTTCCGCCACCGAAGTTGGGTCGTCGGCGATAGCGTCGAAGCGCTCCGCAAGAGCTGAAGGAAAGTTGGCGCCAGACAACTCCGCAAAACGCTTGATCTGACCCACATTGGTCACTGGCATGATTCCCGGAATGATCGGGATCGTCACACCCGCCGCTACTGCACGGTCTCGCAGTCGCAGGTAGTCCGCTGTCTCAAAGAAGAACTGAGTGACCGCAAAGTCTGCTCCGGCCTCCTGCTTCGCTCGGAGTACGGAAACATCAAAATCCAGATCATCTGCTTCGGGATGACCTTCCGGGAAAGCCGCGACGCCGACAGTAAATGAGCCGAGGTTAGCAACTAAGTCAACCAGCTCCACCGCATAATCGAGACCGCCAGGATATGGCTGCCACTCTTGTCCCGGACCAGTCGGTGGATCGCCGCGCAACGCAAGAATATTTGTCACTCCCACCGAGGCGTATTCCGCAACAACTGAGCGAAGTTGCTGCACATCGGCGCCTACGCAGGTCAGATGCGCAACCGGTCGCATTGTGGTTTCTTGACCAATTCGTTGTGTCACCCGGACTGTTCGGTCCCGAGTAGATCCACCCGCACCATAGGTGACCGAAACAAATGTGGGATGGAATGTCTCAAGATCCCGAATGGCCTGCCACAGACGCTGTTCACCCTCGTCAGTCTTCGCGGGAAAGAACTCAAACGAGTAGGCCCGCTGGCCGGAAGACAGCACCTCTTTGAGTGATGGTTGAGCAACAGTCACCTGCGCAGGTTACCGCAGACAACGGAGGTGGATTTGTGCCTGCTCCCTGGGGCCGTACTCTCGTATTGTGGAGATAGAGAAACCTTGGCAAGTGGATGACGTCCACCAGCGCGTAGGCAAACGCCTAAACGAATTCCTGAGCGTGCAACGTCAACCACTCGCGAGCATAAGTCCTGATGTTGCTGACTTAGTCGATACCGTCACTAACTTTGTCTCTGGCGGCAAACGCCTGCGCGCCGTCTTCCTCTACTGGGGCTGGCGTGCGGCGGGTGGATCAGATTGCGAACCCATCATCACTGCAGCAGCCGCCATGGAGATGCTGCAAGCTTGTGCGCTGATTCACGATGACGTCATGGACCGCAGTGACGTGCGACGAGGAGCTCCCTCAGTCCACCGGCAGTTTCAGGCTAAACATGACGATGGCTCTTGGTCAGGATCGGGCGCAGACTTTGGTACTGGCGCGGCTATTTTGGTTGGCGATCTCTCGCTGACTTGGGCGGACATGCTGCTACTCGAGGCGGACCTACCCCACGATTCACTCAATCGCGGTAAAGCGGTCTTCGACGAAATGCGATGTGAGCTCATGGCCGGGCAGTACCTCGATATTCTCGAGCAAGCGCGCTCCACACCTGGCGCTGACTCAGCAATGCGAGTTGTCACCTACAAGTCTGCGAAATACACGATTGAACGGCCCTTGCAGTTAGGTGCGGAGTTAGCAGGCGGCAAACCCGAGGTGGTTGAACTGCTGCGCACCTATGGAGTCGCCTTGGGCCAAGCCTTTCAGCTGCGCGATGACTTACTTGGCGTTTTCGGAGATTCCGCAACGACAGGTAAACCGGCGGGAGACGATCTGCTGCAAGGTAAGCGAACTGTGTTGGTAGCTCAAACCCTTGACCGAGCCGACGAAGAACAGCGAACGAACTTCGAAGCTGGCTTCGGAAAGATCAGAGCCAACGCTGACATGGTGGCGACTATGTCAGGAATCGTTGAAGCAACCGGAGCACGCGCTCACGTAGAGCAACAGATTGACGAACTTACCGCCGTTGCTCGTTCAGCCGCTGCAGACCCGCTGCTCGACGCCAAAAGTTCTGCCGTACTAGACAGTCTGGTTACCGCTGCAACCCGAAGAAAGTATTGATATGAAAACCGTTAAGGGACCCACCGATCGAGTCGTTGTTGTAGGAGCGGGGCTCGCTGGTCTTTCTTGTGCACTGCAGTTAGCCGGTGCAGGACGTGAAGTAACCCTGTTGGAACGCGACGGAATTCCGGGTGGACGAGCAGGCCGAATCCAGGACTCTGGCTACACCTTCGACAACGGGCCGACCGTATTGACGATGCCGTCCTTAGTCGATGAAGCTCTCGGGGCCGTTGGTGAATCTCTCACTGACTGGCTCGACTTGATGCCTTTGAATCCTGCATATCGAACCTACTTCCCAGACGGTCGTCAGCTCGATGTTTACTCAGACACGGACAGAATGGCTGAGGAAATTGCACGGGAATGTGGACCAGCCGAGGCGGCGGGATACCGCGACTACGTTGATTATCTCCGCCGACTTTATGAGGTGGAGTTTAGTGACTTCATCGATCGCAATATTGATCATCCTTGGAACCTGATTACCCCGAATCTTTTCCGCCTGGTCGGCATGGGTGGTTTTTTACGACTCGACCGCAAGGTCCGTCAGTACCTCACTGATCCGCGGACCGTGCGTGCACTTTCGTTCCAAGCGATGTACGCGGGGGTCTCGCCCCTCAAGGCCATGGCTCTCTACGGCGTGATCTCCTATATGGACAGTGTGGCGGGCGTCAGTGTTCCTCGGGGTGGCATGCATGAGATCCCAGCGGCCATGGCCGGGGCGGCAACTAAGCACGGCGTGGACATTCGATACGAGACCGAAGTGACAGCCATCGAGCATTCAGGTGGCCGCGCTAGTGCGGTCTTGACCAGCGACGGTGATCGAATAGCCGCTGACGTTGTGGTGGTGAATGCCGATCTACCTGTTGCTTATCGCGATCTGATGGGTGTTGATAAGTGGTCGCTGAGAAGACTCAAATACAGCCCCTCCGCTTTCGTGATGCTGGCTGGGTCTAGTGCGGAATATCCCGCCATCGCGCACCACAACATTCACTTTGGTCGCTCTTGGCGTGGCACCTTCGAAGAGATTATTGACCGCGGCGAGGTCATGAGCGATCCCAGTTTCATGGTGACCTGCCTCAGCAAAGACGATCCGTCCTTGGCGCCTCCCGGCCGCCACGCGTACTACATCTTGTTCCCTACGCCGAACGCTGAAGCGGGAATTGACTGGCGCAGTGAGACGCCTCGGTACCGGGAACATGTTCTCGACACGATGGAGCGGGCTGGTTACCGTGGCTTCGCCGACTCGATCGAAGTGGAACACATTACGACTCCATTGGAATGGCAACAGCGAGGTATGGCTGCGGGTGCCCCATTCGCGGCCGCACATACTTTCATGCAAACCGGACCCTTCCGTGCCGGGAATCTATGGGGTGAGAATGTGGTCTTCACCGGTTCCAACACTCAGCCAGGTGTGGGCGTACCCATGGTTCTGGTTTCCGGACGACTAGCGGCAGAACGAATCGTCAGTCAGTGACGTTACTGCGTTGACTGACTCACAACGGCTACTGAAGCCACTGCGCCTAAGCCACCAGGAAGTCTCACAAGTCGACTAGCCTAGTAAATCGGCTCTTTGTCTACGTCCGAGGCACATGTCTCCTATCGCGCTCGGTAACCTCATAGGGTGACCAGAACTCAAACGGATACCAGCCTGGATCCAATTGATACTTGGCCACAGTTTCTCTTTCGTTACGGTCTCCCTGGTTTTCTTGGAACGGTACTGGTTGCGCTGGGAGCGATCGGCGTCGGATGGCTCCCGCTAGATTCCAGCATTGAAGACTCCTCATTAGGCAATCTGCTCCGCGACACATCGTCAGGTCTGATTCTGTCTCGGCTCATGATCTTCGCGGGAATTGCCCTGCTGCTACAAAACTGGTTGGTTTTTGGTTACGACCTCCTGGCGGGGCATAAATGGGGGCCCGAAAGAATCTCTGCGTTGGTTGCGGTGTGGTCGGTACCCCTACTGTTCGCGCCGCCGCTTTTCAGTAGAGATGTCTACTCGTACTTTGGTCAGGGCCGTCTGCTGGCAAGTGGTTACGACCCTTATGAAACTGGAGTCGCGGTATTGGATCGATGGTTTGCCGACGGCGCCGATCCCATGTGGGGCGATACTCCTACTCCATATGGCCCATTCTTTTTGTTGCTAGCAAGTGGGATTGCTGACGTATCTGGAACCAATGCTTTCCTCGGAGCTATCTTGTTCCGCTTCCTTGCTCTGATAGGCGTAGCACTGATGGCATGGACGGTGCCCCTGCTGGCCAAACGCCATGGCATCAATCCGGCGAAGGCAACGTGGGTGGCCGTTGCAAATCCCCTAGTCATAATGCATTTTGTTTCTGGCGCACATAACGATGCCCTGATGACGGGCCTAATTCTGTCTGGCTTACTCGTGGCCTGCCGGGGCGGTTGGCCCGCCCTAATAGGTGCCGGTCTGATCGGTTTAGCAGCCGCAGTAAAGCCAATCGCATTTCTAGTCCTCCCGTTTGTCGGGCTTTTGATGATCGTCAAACGGGCAACGTTCCGACGGCGGATCGCGGCCTGGATAGCCGTTACCATTGCCGCCGCCGTCACTTTCGGATCGGCAGCACTCGTCGCCGGCACTGGCATGGGATGGATCTCGTCACTTTCAGCGCCGGGAAATGTAAAGACCTGGCTGTCACCGCCAACGGCGTTAGGCATGCTCTTCGGTGGGCTGCTTGAACTCCTGGGTATCGCAGACTCCAATGACGGTGCCGTCACCGTCTTTAGAGGTGTCGGCCTTGTCCTTTCTTTAGTTATAGTCACTTACCTTTGTTTGCGACCGCAGGGACGAAGTGCAGTAAGAGGAGCAGCCTTAGCGATGGGCGCAGTTATTTTGCTTGGTCCCGTTATTCAACCTTGGTATCTACTGTGGGCGCTGCCCCTCTTTGCTGTCACTGGCCTCACCGAGAAACAGCTTCGATGGACGGTACTT
>JAOZTQ010000003.1 GCA_029939085.1 Candidatus Nanopelagicales bacterium | reverse complement strand
CGAAGAGGGACTTAACGACTACCTCGACGTTGCCATTAACTTTCGCTACTTCTTCGCCCGCAAGACTATGTTCGTCAAGTACGCCCACGGTTTCATTGTTCTACCTGGGGGATTCGGAACCCTCGATGAGACATTCGAGGCCCTTACCTTGGTCCAAACCGGCAAAATCACAAGATTTCCAGTCGTCTTAATGCGTCCGTCCTATTGGTCCGGCCTCCTGGAGTGGATATCAACCGAGATGATTAACGAGGGAACGATCAGTGAAGCTGACCTCCAGCTTATTCAAGTAACCGATTCACCTGAGGAGGCTGTCGCCACCATCGTGGCCGCAGATCAAGAACGCACCGGCGACGAAAACTCATCGGACAATGTGGAAGGTCTCATCTGGTGAACGGATCGGGCGTCAGCTAGTCAACCAGCGCCTTAGTTTGACCTCACATTCGACGAGATCAGCCTCGGAAACTCGCTCATCTACCGCGTGGGCGACCGCTGGGTCTCCCGGACCGTAGTTGACCGCCGGGATATTGAACTCGGCAAATCTGGCCACATCAGTCCAACCAAACTTTGGTTGTGGTTCGCCGCCCACTGCGGCGATGAAGTCGCGCGCGGCTGCTAGATCGAGGCCGGGTAGCGCTCCCGGTGCCTCATCAACGACGGTTATTGGAAAACCCGAGAATATTTCGGTTACGTGCTCAATTGCTTCTGGAACAGTCAAGGTGGGGGCGAACCGGTAGTTCACCGTGACTACGCATTCATCTGGGATTACGTTTCCGGCAACGCCACCCCGAATTCCTACCGCGTTGAGACCCTCTCGGTACTCCAGACCGTCTACGACAACTCGACGCGGCTCATAGTCTCTTAGTCGGTTCAGTACCTCAGCAGCACCGTGGACCGCGTTGTCCCCCATCCAAGCCCGCGCGCTGTGCGATCGCACTCCGGGTACCGCAATTTCGAGGCGCAGGGTTCCTTGGCAGCCGGCTTCAACTCGAGCATTCGAGGGTTCCATCAAGACCGCAAAATCACCAGCCAATAGCTCGGGCCGCTCCCGCGATAACCGCAACAGGCCGTTTCGTTCGGCTGCAACTTCCTCACACTCATAGAACACGAACGTCAAGTCACGATTGGGGTCAGTGACGGTTAGGGCTAGCCGCAGCGCGACTGCAACGCCACCCTTCATGTCACACGAACCCAGTCCATGTAGGAAACCGCCCTCACGTCGGCAGGGCAGATTTCCTGCGGCCGGAACAGTATCTAAGTGTCCGCCCACGACAACCCGATCAGCTTTCTTGAAGTTGGTCCGGGCCACGACGTTGTTACCGATACGTTCCACCTCAAGATGTGGCACCGAATTTAACGCCGACTGGACCGCATCGGCTATGACCTCTTCCTGGCCTGATTCGCTTGGGATATCCACCAGGGCACTCGTCAGCGAGATGACATCGCCATCAAGTGCCAACCGCTTTATTTGATCGTTCGTCACACAGGTACGGTAGCGAGGTGAGTGAATCGTCTTATGCACCAGTCACCGGACCCGCCGCAGCGATCGGGCTAGCAACCCTGTCCGGGAATCAAATTCTCGATGTTTGGTACCCGGCGCCCGCACTAGGCGCCACACCAGAGGATGTCGTCGATATCGCGAGTGGCATCAACAGCGATGATGTCCGTGATGTCGTTGTCAAAACGGTTCAGACCGAAATAGCAGATCTGCAGCAACCTCCTGAGTCGGTCGCGGATGCATATCTACGTCTACATCTCATCTCCCACCGATTGGTGCGCCCTAGAACTATCAATCTCGATGGAATATTTGGGGTGCTACCGAACGTAGCGTGGACAAGCCTCGGTCCGGTCTCACTCGATCAGCTTCCCACGGCAAGGATCCGAGCTCGTGCTCACGGCATTTCACTCATGGTGCTTTCAGTGGACAAGTTTCCGAGGATGGTGGACTACGTAGTTCCGAGTGGCGTCCGAATCGGCGACGCAGATCGGGTGCGGCTTGGGGCTCACTTGGCCGAAGGCACAACCGTCATGCATGAGGGTTTCGTTAACTACAACGCTGGGACTTTGGGTGCATCGATGGTGGAAGGTCGTATTTCCGCAGGTGTTCTAGTCGAAGACGGTAGTGATATCGGAGGTGGTGCGTCCATCATGGGGACACTCTCTGGCGGCGGTAAGGAAGTCATCACCATCGGTTCCGGCAGCCTTATTGGCGCCAACGCCGGGTGCGGAATATCTCTTGGCGATAACAGCATCATTGAAGCAGGCTGCTACGTGACCGCAGGTGCGAAAGTTACAACTCCTGATGGCAACGTGGTTCGCGCGCGTGATCTCTCGGGATCACCAGACCTGCTGTTTCGACGTAACTCCCAAACGGGAGCCCTCGAGGCCGTATCTCGCACCGGCTCCTGGGGTGGGTTAAACGAGCAACTCCACCATAATTAGAACCCACACTCCTTCACGAACCGTCGATACTTCCGATTAGCCCTAGGGCGAACCATCATCCTGATGGGACCGGGAAGCATCGACCACGTCCCAGAAACAATTTCGGGGGGTGCACCGTCGCAAACCCACGCAAGGATCAGATCACCATCTGACAGATTCCGTGATGAGGCCATGAACTCATCAAAATCTTCTTGGGTCATGTACTTGGCAACGATAGGTACGCCGGCATGCTCCTCATGCAGACAATGACCGGCAAGCAGACTAGCGAGATCGCGCAACGCAACTTCGATGCCTTGAGTACTGTCCCGCTCGTCGAGTACGCTCACCTGCGCATCTGCTGACTGCTGGGATTCCTCAAGGGCATCGTGCTCGGCTGACATAGCGCGCAGCACGACCTGTTCCTCAGCATCTGCGGACCGTTCCGCGACTGGCCATAAGTACTGGTCTTCTGCAGCATGGTGGGCCGCCAACGTCTCTGTGAAGAAGTTCCAGCGAAGTTGGAAACCGGCGACTTGCGCAGGATCACCGACATCCAAATCATCGAGCCGACCCAATAGTCGATCTATTTCACGCAGAAAAGCTCCATGCATGAATCGATTCATGCGGAACTTACTCGATAGAACCGGCATGTAAGTGCTTCCTCCAGCAGCGTCACCTGAAGTTAACTGCACCTTAAGTCTAGAGGGCCTGGTACCCCTGGTGGCACATTTACCGATCAGCTAGCGACACGTAGTCCCGTTCGAGCTCACCTATGTAGACCTGACGCGGTCTGCCGATCTTTGTTTGCGGATCTGCAATCATCTCGCGCCACTGGGCAATCCAGCCTGGCAATCTGCCAAGGGCAAACATCACGGTAAACATTCTCGACGGGAAACCCATGGCCTTGTAAATCAACCCAGTGTAGAAATCAACGTTGGGGTAGAGCCCACGCTCGATAAAGAAATCGTCAGCTAGCGCAACCTCTTCTAACCGCATCGCGATATCCAACAGCGGATCGTTTACGTTGAGTGCGGCAAAAACCTCATGGGCTTTTTGCTTAATTATTGCGGCGCGGGGGTCATAGTTCTTGTAGACCCGGTGCCCAAAACCCATTAAGCGAACGCCATGTTCACGATTCTTAACTTGTCGGATGAACGTCTTGACCCCACCACCCGATGCATGAATCCGTTCCAGCATCTCTAGCACTGCTTGATTTGCGCCACCATGAAGTGGACCGAATAGTGCATTGATGCCGGCCGAAACAGACGCAAACATATTTGCGTGCGACGAGCCCACCAGCCGGACCGTCGACGTTGAACAATTTTGTTCGTGGTCGGCGTGCAGTATTAACAACAGATCAAGTGCCTCGACTACGACGGGATCTACTTCATAGTCCTCTGCTGGGACTCCGAAGGTCATCCGCAGAAAGTTGTGTACGTAATCCAACGAATTCTGTGGGTACAGATACGGCTGTCCAACGGATTTCTTATAAGCATATGCGGCAATCGTTGGAAGTTTCGCGAGCAATCTGATGGTGGAAATTTCCACTTGATTTTCGTCCATCGGATCCAGCGAATCTTCATAGAAAGTGGAAAGGGCGCTTACGGCGCTGGATAGCACTGGCATCGGATGCGCATTGCGTGGAAAGCCGTCGAACAGTCTGCGAAGGTCCTCGTGCAGGAGCGTATGCATAGTGATTCGACTTTTGAAATCGGCTAACTGGGACTCACTGGGAAGACTTCCGTAGATAAGCAGATAGGCAACCTCAAGATAAGTTGATCGCTCAGCAAGTTGTTCGATTGGATAGCCGCGATATCGCAGGATTCCCTTTTCACCATCGATGTAGGTGATTGCAGATTCGCAAGCGGCAGTGTTGACGAAACCGACATCGACTGAGACGTGGTCCGTCGTACTCAGCACATTTGCAATGGACCAGCCCTGGTGCCCCTCAGTTGCGCGGACGCCCGGCAAATCCAACTGTCCGTCCTCATACGACAGTTTGGCTCCATCTGTCACGACGGCCTCCTCGCTTGGCGGTAAATCAACGACCTATCCCTCCACCGTAGTCAGCCCGACTCGCGACGGGGCGCGCTGGGTCCGAAAGCCGCTCAATAATCTCGGACACCAGCATTGCAACCTACTTTTCCGCTAGCAACAGACGGGCACCGACCTCGGCTAGGTCCGGTAGTGAGGTCGTTAATGACAACCTCACGTACTGTTCGCCCTTCGCGCCATAAAAGCTTCCCGGCGCAACCAAAATACCGAGATCAGCCATCCGCGTCGAGGTGTCTACATCACTCTGACCTTCGGTCGCCCATACAAACAGCCCGGCTTCTGAATGTTGAATCTGGAAGCCAGCGCGGGTTAGCCCTTGCCGAAGGACGTCTCGTCGTTCCGCATATTCCTCTTGGAGACGAAACACATGTTGGTCATCGGCAAGCGCTTTACTGGCAGCCATTTGAATTGGGCCAGCGGCAATCAATCCAGCATCTCGTCGAAGCCGCACCAAACGCGCCACCAGTTCGGAGTCGCCAGCGGCGAATCCGATTCGATAACCCGCCATATTGCTGCGCTTCGACAGCGAATGCACTGCTAAGACGTTCGTAAGATCGCTCCCATTGATTTCTGGGGAGAGAATCGACTTGGCCGGTTGTCCGGGTGGAGTCAGTTCTACATAACATTCGTCACTCACGACGATGACATTCTTATCTCGTGCCCAGGCGAGGATCTCCGCTAATTGAGATCCCGTTAGTACTTCTCCGGTGGGATTTCCAGGAGTGTTCAACCACAGCAACTTCGGTCTGAGCTCATCGAGCACCGTGATCTCAGGCGGCGCAGTTACCGTCTGACATCCGGCAAGGTGAGCACCTGCGGCGTAGGTCGGATAAGCAAGCTCAGGCACTACCACTAAGTCGGAACTACCCAGACCTAAGAACCAAGGAAGTGTCGCGATGAATTCCTTACTGCCAACCGTCGTACAGACATCTTCTTCTGGAAGAACTGCACCCCAGCGACGCAGAACCCATTGACAGTAACTGTTACGCAGGGTTGGCAATCCATGAGCCGGCGGATAACCTGGCCAATCACTGGCGGCGGCCAACTCCTCGGTTATCAGCGTCGGCGTTGGATCTGAGGGGGATCCTTGCCCGAGATCGATAACCCGATGCCCGCTTCGCTCCGCCCGTTCCCGCAGTCCCGACAACCGTTCCGAGATACTCCACGTTCGATCACTCATGATGTGGTTTTCGCGACGTCAAGAGTGAGCCGCCAAGAACCATCCACGTCCTGTTGCAGATTGGAGATCCAAACAGCCGTGTCACGCCGATCAAGCAGCATCTTCGTTAGCTCGGCAGCGGTACCCACGACATCAAGTTTTTGGGCGGGTTCCCACCTATTTGTGTACTTTCCACGCAGTTGATGAGCGGGCGATAGCCAACTCACCACTTCTGCTTTGTCGCCAGCCTCCAGGGCCTCCGCTACCTCAAGTAGCTCTTGGGCGGCAGATCGCGCCGCTTGCGCTGCATTCGAACCATTCGCAATCAAAAATTCTGCAGTTCGATTCGGCGGCGCTGCGCTCATCCGACTGACATCTCGGTAGGCGCCACCTGCAAGTCTCACGGTCAACTCGTCATCCGGTCGGTCATGACTTTCTCGGCCTAGCGCACCGGCCAACATCTGGGCCAAATGCGACACTCGCGCCACTTCCGCATCGTGCCTCGCGGCCGACATCGGGACGGGGCGGCCTCGCAGCAGACCGATAATCCATAAGGTTGCCATCAAGGCTTCAGGATTAGTTCGTTCGTGGACCACGACTGGCCACGACGCATCAGCAAATAAGTCTGCCGATCCGGCATTGAACCCCGACAGCTCAGAACCCGACATCGGATGGCTACCCACGAATGGAAAGTCCGGATTATTTTCCAACCAGACACGCTCGATTGGTGCCTTAACCGAACCTAGGTCGGCGACGATCCGCTCAGAACCTGCGGCAATTTCGGCCTTGAGTAATCCTGCATTTACTTGTGTAGGAGCGGCAAGCAGCACGATATCGCAGTCACTCAACTGTTCAGGACTTTCGACGACCGCCACATCAGCAGCAATCGCCTTCTCTCGGACGAGCGGATCCGGATCGAAACCGGAAATCCTCAGATGCGGATGCAAACTTCTGGCTACCGAAGATCCGATGAGACCCAAACCTTGGATACCAACATGCTGAATGCGCAAAGCTATAGTCCTAGTCGACGCGGTTCGAGAACCGACTCGATCCATGGCTGCAGACCGGCGGCGTCAACCGACCCAGGTGGGGCGGCCTCATCTACTCGCACCGGATCTGCCGACGCCTGAGATGGAAACGACCCCAACAACTTAATCTCAGCCGATAACTCGGCCGTATCGCGCAATGCCGCTTGGAAAACCGCATCGGCGATGTGACTCCTTGCGGTCAAAAGAAAGCAGTATTCGCCAAGTCGGGTCTTTAACGGTCGCGAACTAATCGCGGTCAACGCGATTCCCCGCTCGGAGAAGCAGCGAAGGATGTCGGCAAGGACCCCGGTCCGGTCACCAATTGGAGTGATCACAACAGACGTCTCATCATGACCCGTGGGACGCGAAACTTGACGAGACAACAGACCCATCCTGGTAGCAACCCCAGAATGATCCTCTACTGACGATCGAAGAACCGTCAGGGACGCCATATGAGCTGACATGGCAGTTGTGAGCGCCGCCGTCTCCGAAGAATTATCTGAGGTAACTACCTGAGCAGCTTCCGAGACGTCTCCCACAAGCTGGACGGACACATCGGCAGTCTCGATGAAACGGCGACATTGAGCCAACGCCGCGGCCGTAGTCACGACGTGACGCACATCTCCCCATCGGTTGCCCCCGACTCCAGCCACTACGTAACTGACAGGAACAACGACTACCTCGTTAATGAAACACAGCGATGAACGAAAGATCAGTTCATCGACGGTGCTGGTCACATCACCTTCGATCGACGTCTCCAGCGGCACAACACCTGCCGCTGCCTCGCCCGACTCAACCGAAAAGATCACATCCACGACAGACGACTTGGGCGCCACCGGTCCTGGCCACGGCTGACTTAGCGACTCGACCGCCGCGTGGGTGAGTGAGCCAACGGGTCCCAAAAAGGTGAGCAGTTGCTGCCCGCCGTTACTCACTCGTCGTGTTCCTGGGGCGGAAGCGCAGCCACCATCGGGACATCCTTCTGGAATGGACCATGTTTGGCAGCACCACCAAGATCTGAATCCGGAATCCCATTGAAGAATTCAGCATTAGCGTCTGTGTAGGCGGTGTACTCCTCGGGTACGTCATCCTCGTAGTAGATGGCTTCAACAGGGCACACCGGCTCACAAGCACCGCAGTCGACGCACTCGTCCGGGTGGATGTACAACATCCGATCGCCTTCGTAAATACAGTCAACGGGGCACTCGTCGACACAAGCCTTGTCCTTGAGGTCAACGCACGATTCGATGATGACGTAGGTCACCTGGGCCTCCTTGAAACTAATCCGACTCGTGATAGCCGGGGCATGCACGCGCAAGTCTAGTATCGTCGGCTCACATCCTGCAGCATCTACCCCAGCCTCAGGAGCGACTTATGCCGATCTTCACACTCAGCCGCAGCAAGTTGGACGTCAGTCCCGCAGACGCTGGTCGTCGACTAGCGATCCGCTATCGCGTTGGCATGAGGCAGGAAACGGAGATCATTGGCGTACTCCTGAGATGGAGTGGCGGCGAAAAGGGCATGCTGCGAGTCCGGCTGCGTAGTGGCAGCATCGTCGGGATTCGAGTCAAAGACATTATCTCTATGCGGGTTTATCCGCCAGAGGCGTCTGCGTACACCATGCAACGTTTGGCGGAGGACAGTTGGCCACCGATTGAACTCGCCATGCTCGATAACTGGTGTCTTCGCGCGGGCAAGGGTGCGACAAGCCGCTCTAACAGCGTACGAGTTACTGGTCCGCCGAAATCTGATCTCGGCGAAGTACTGGGAAAGGTCAAGAGTTGGTACGACGAACGTGAACTGCTGCCCCAACTTCAGATACCCAGCCCGAGTGGATTCAGTGCTGAGTTGAGAGAACACAACTGGGAAGTTCGACGGAGCAGTAACTTAATGATCAACTCAGTCTCGCTGCTACTAGAAGCCACCACTAGCGGCCAGTCCCGATCAGATCTACTGGTGGAAAGTACGCCAGAACCCGACGAAGAATGGCTCAACTTCATTCCAAAGTATGGGGCCGATAGCTCCGCTGAATACCGGCACGCGCTGGGACCGGATCTTCCCAAGGTATTCGTCTACTGTCGAAACTCTGAGGGCGACCTACTCGGCATCGGCGGCGCATTGAAACTCGACATTTGGTGTAGCAACACCCTGATAGCTGTTTCGCCAGTTGCTCGCCGCACTGGCGTTGCCACTGCAGTGATTCGAAGTCTGGCCGAATGGGCCGCAGAAGTCGGTGCCCGACATTGGATCCTTCAGTTTTTCGCGGACAACTCCGCAGTGCTGAACTTTGCAGAGGACTTGGGCTTCACCACGCATCATCGTTACGACTACTGGTTCCCCGCCGATGCTGATCCAGGCGTAGCGAGTGACGTGTAACGAGATCGCCAATAAACGAGTGGCTGCTCGCCGGTCTTAACAACTGCTCGATCGACTTCTCCTACGACAATGTCGTGATCACCCGCTGTTGTCTGAGAAAAGGTCCGGCACTCCAACCAGGTCAATGATTCGGAAAGAACTGCGATGCCAGCGTCGGTGCGCTCATGTCTCACCTTGTCTAACTGACGATCAAGTGGTCTACCCTTCGTTGCCAGCCACTCGGCATCTGAACGACCTTTCTCAGCCAGGATTGAAATGGTCCATTGATCGGTTTTGCTGACGGCTTCCCAAAAACGGGAGGTATGAGCGACACAAAACAGCACGAGTGGTGGATCTAGCGATACGGAAACAACGGCTGTCGCGGTCATCGCGTGATCTTGATCGTATGCGCGACAGCACACGACATTCACACCTCCCGCCAAGTTAGCCATGGCGTGCCGGAGTTCTGCAGCATCTATTGCCACTACATCTCCCCTTTTCGATCTCGCAACTGAGCCGGGACATTAACGCAGGCCGTACCAATAACTACCCCGCCCAGCAGGTAGATGATCGCGTAAATGCCGCCTAGACCCTCACTAGGCCCTGGAATGGCAACATCACCGCCTGGACCGGGCAACGAAAGTACAACTGTTGCCAAAGTCCAACCAACCAAAACGATGACGCCCGCTCGACGTAAACCATAGATATGAACGACCATACGCAAACTTGCAAATAAGGTCGCGAGGATCAGTATCAGACCCACCGGTAGGGCAATATCACCGATGTTTACGGTCACTGCTTGAAGAAAAGCTCCTAGAAGACCAAAGACTGCCCCTGCAAGGAATAAGACGACTCCGGGGCCTAAGCCAAACCGGGCCACTTCGGTTTTTGGCTCCTCAGGCAAGAGCGCTTCGGTTTCAAGGTTCTCTGGATCAGTCACCATCAGTGAGATCCGCCTAGTTGAGCGTCAGTCATCCCAGCGAAGATATCGGTAACCCCTTCTCGCGATCGTGGCGCGGGTCCTTTAGCGATCAGGAAATACTCAGTTCCAAAGATTGGGACTCCGTAGTTGTTGGAAAGAGCGAAAAAGCCTTTGTCCAAACTGATCTGACTAGCGTGGGCACGCATTGCCGCAACCTTGGCATCGAGTTGATCGCTAACGTCGATACCGAGGTCAATGAGATCGTCTGGAGCAGCAAATGGAATATCGTCTGGATCCATTGCTGCGAAATCTGAATCGTCACCCACTTCCCGTAGCGCCTCGATTCCTCTGCGAATTGCACTTACCGGCAATGCGGTCCATAGAATCCGCGGGATGTCCCAAGGCTCACCCATATCAGGTCGGTACCCAGAAACGGCCGCAAGAGTCGCTGCGTACATGGCAACTCGATGGGCTTGAATGTGGTCCGGGTGACCGTAGCCACCAAAGTCGTCGTAAGTGATCAACACGTGCGGGCGAACTTCCCGGATCACAGGAACCAGGACATCCGCCGCCTCGCGAAGATCAGCCCGCCAGAAACATTCAGAACGGTCGTTACTGGGTTCGCCCATCATGCCTGAGTCCCGGAACCTACCCGCACCCCCGAGAATGCGGCTATCTGTCACCCCTAATGCCGACATGGACGCAGCTAGCTCTTTCTGCCGATGCTCAGCTAGCCGATCCTCGCGGTCTGCCGCCAAGTGTTCGATCTCAGGCAAAAGGATTTCACCCTCCTCACCTAGGGTGCAGGTGATTAGGGTGACCGAATCACCTGCTTCAGTTGCCTTAGCGATAACTCCGCCAGTTGTAAGGACTTCATCATCCGGATGAGCATGCACCAACATAATTCGACGAGACTGACCTGCGACCATGCGTAGACGATAGCCGCTGAAACGATTCACAGCAGCGGCAAGTTGCCGCCTCGATGTCGTGACGCTCGCCGCAACGGCGACTAAGTTCGTGTTGTGCAGTTTGATTCATTCCCTCACCGGCGAGCAGTCACCCGTGGATTCCGGCTCGGTGCGCCGCGTAATGCGGTCCTGACCACGGATGGCACCGCGACGCTTTTCTTGCGCTCAGCCGGGCCTACAGATCCGGTTAATCATCTCTGGCGCGCCACTTGGCAGGGATCAGATATAGTGGAAGAGAAAATCGTCGATGCCTTGGATTTGCTGGGAGATGAGGATGAAACGCTGCCGGACGCGGAACGCGCCAAGCGCGAACGTCTTCGCGAAGTCTCGGGTGGAATCACTGGTTTCACAACCGATCGTGCTACCTCATCGGCGTGTTTCGTGCTTTCGGGACGGTTGTACTACTGCAACCTGCTGACAAAACAAACCGAACGAATCGGAGATCACACCGGGCTGGCCAACCCCATCATCGATCCAACCGGTAAGCGAGTTGCGGCCACGCAAGGAGCGGATCTCTTGCGATTTGAACTTGAAGAAACGGATTCGCCAACATTTCGGACGCTCGCCAAATCGACCAGTGCTACCGAGTCGTGGGGTAGTGCCGATTTTATTGCCGCCGAGGAGATGCGACGGTACAACGGGCTGTGGTGGTCACCCGACGGTCATCAGCTGCTCGTGCAACGCACTGACGTCGAACCCGTACCGACCTGGTTCATTGGCGATCCGGCCAATCCGAATAAGCCGCCAATTGAACAGCGCTATCCGGCGGCTGGAGGCAATAACTCACGAGTCCGACTGTTCCTCTTTGATCTCGAGGGAATGCAAGAAGAAGTTACTTGGGACTACGAGGCATTCGAATATCTGGCGAGGGTCAACTGGTCTTCGCATGGACCTCCACTGATCGCGGTGCAGAACCGAGAACAGACGGAATTAGAGATTCGCGAAATCGATCCGGCTACTGGAAAAACCTCACTCTTGACCACCGAGACTAATCCCCGCTGGGTGGAACTCATTCCAGGACTGCCTCGGATGACCGAAGCTGGATTACTCCACAGCGTGGTGGACCGTGACAGTGATACCCGGAGACTCGAGTTACTAACCCCGCGCGCCACGGTTATGACCCCTGAGTCGCTTCATGTGACAGCCGTAACCGGTACCGATGAAACTGGTATCTCGTTTTCTGGCCACGATGGTGACCCGGCTAGCCAAGGGCTTTGGCGAATGACCTGGGATGGAACCACCAGCAAACTCAGCCCATCCGGTAGTTGGGCGACAGGTGTCGCGAAATCCGGCGCCAAGATCATCACCGTGGCCAAACCAGATGCTGCCGCAAGTAAGACCTTTATCTACAACACAGCGGGTGACCACCAGACGATCCGGTCATTCACCGAGTTACCTGAGGTCGCGCCGCAACCGATATTTCTGAACGAAGCTGGTTGGAACAAAATCGCGGTCTTGCTACCCACCACACTTCCCGCCGAGCAACTACCCATCATCATGTCGCCTTACGGTGGCCCACACAGTGGACGCAGCATCATGGCTGGTTCGTCCTACATAACTGAGCAGTGGTTTGCCGAACAAGGTTTCTGTGTGGTTGTGGCTGATGGTCCAGGCTCCCCTAGTACGCCAAGTAACGAACAGGTGATCTACCGCGATCTAGCCTCGGGACCGTTGTCCGGTCAGGTCGATGCTCTGGCTCGGGTCATATCGGAGTTTGGCGAGCAAGTAGATCCCGAGCGAGTCGGGATTCGAGGCTGGTCATTCGGTGGGTATCTTTCGGCACTCGCAGTCTTGGAGCGTCCCGACCTATTCCATGCGGCGGTAGCGGGCGCCCCCGTTACGGATTGGCGCCTTTACGACACGCACTACACCGAGAGGTACTTGGGATTACCGCAACAGGATCGAGCAGCTTACGAAGTCTCCGATCTGATCCACCGAGCTGAAGGCCTACAGCGGCCGTTACTGCTGATTCACGGGCTTGCTGACGACAATGTGGTGGCGGCACACACTCTCCGCCTGTCGGCAGCGCTACTGGCTGCAGGGCGCGGTCACAACGTATTACCGCTATCGGGAGTCACCCATATGACACCGCAAGAAAAAATCTCACAAAATCTGTTGCTTCGGGAGCTTAAATTTTTCGCCGAAAACCTCGGCAAAGATGATGCTCGTTAACACCCCGCAAGGACGTCGACTACATCAGACTTTGGCATCCTCACGTTGCGGAAAATGACATGCCACGCTGTGACCCGATGAGATTTCAACCAGCTGCGGTTCTTCTCGCGCACACACTTCCTGCGCTTTCCAACAACGGGTTCGGAACCGACAACCGGATGGCGGATCTGCGGGATTCGGGAGTTCACCCGATAACTTGATTCGCTCACGCTCAGCTTGAACTGCGGGATCCGGAATGGGGGCGGCAGACAGAAGTGCCAACGTGTACGGGTGCGCCGGTGCTGCATAGACCGACTCAGCTTTACCGGTTTCGACAACGCGCCCTGGGTACATAACGGATATTCGATCTGCGATTTGACGGACAACTGCCAAATCATGACTGACGAAGACATAAGAGAGGCCCATCTCTTTTTGCAGATCCAGAAGTAGATTCATGACCTGCGCTTGCACCGAAACGTCCAGCGCCGACACTGGCTCATCAGCCACGATGATCTGGGGCCGCAACGCCAAAGCACGAGCAACTCCAATGCGCTGCCGCTGACCACCGGAGAACTGGTGTGGATACCGGTTCACCATGCTCGGATCGAGTCCGACACGATCCATGAGTTCACGAACTGCTTCACTTCGACTGCGACCTGCTAAGGCATCCGGATGTATCGCGAATGGTTCGCCCACAATCGTGGCCACGTTCATCCGCGGGTTCAGTGACGTATAAGGATCTTGCAGAATCATCTGAATATCTCGGCGTTTCGCTCGCATTTGTCGAGAATTAAGCTTGGCTAGATCATCACCGAGCACGCTAATGGATCCACCATCGGCCGGTTCTAATCCCATCAAGAGGCGTCCAGTTGTGGACTTCCCACAACCACTCTCACCGACGAGCGCAAGCGTCTCACCTCGCATTAGCTGCAGGTCAATACCGTCAACAGCACGTACTTCACCGATTTTCTTTTTGAAGAGGATTCCTTTGGTGATGGGATAAAGCCGCTTAAGCCCAACCGCTTCGACAACAACATCATCGGAGGTTGTCACTACGCATCACCTCCTCGGCATACCAGCAACGACTCCGGTGACGATCAGCTACTTCCACCAATTCTGGCGCCTCACCTTGCCGACATCGATCTTTTGCATTCGGGCACCTGGGGTGGAAAGCGCAGCCCTCAGGAAGAGCAAAGAGGCTAGGTGGCAGACCTGGAATCGCTGGCAGACGACCTTCGGCTGAATGGATTGTTGGGATCGACTGAAGTAATCCGCGGGTGTAGGGGTTGGCTGTGCTTCGGTAGATCTCGTCAACCGGGCCCTCTTCCATAGTTCGCCCTGCATACATCACGGTGATGTGGTCGGCGACCTCCGCAACAACACCCAAGTCGTGCGTAATCAGAATTAAGCCCATATCGGTTTCCGATTGCAGTTCCTGAAGTAACTCAATGATTTGGGCCTGGATCGTGACGTCCAAAGCTGTTGTGGGCTCATCTGCGATGAGCACCTTCGGCTTGAGCGCGATCATCATGGCAATCATGGCTCGCTGACGCATACCGCCGGAGAACTGGTGCGGAAAACTGTCGTACCGACTGGCCGCTGCAGGGATGCCGACTTGAGTCATCACCTGTATTGCTTGGTCTTTGGCATCTTGTCGACTGGCGCCTCGATGTATCTGGAACATCTCAGCTATTTGTTTACCCACACTTGCAACTGGATTGAGCGCAGATAAGGCATCTTGAAAAATCATCGCAATCTGTTCGCCACGAATGAGCCGGTACTCATCTTCCGAGAGTCCAACCAGCTCTCGGCCCAGCAACCGGATCGATCCTCCTGCGATACGTGCGGGCGGTGTATCGAGAATTCCCATGATGGCTTGAGCCGTAACTGACTTACCCGAGCCAGACTCACCCAACACTGCGACGGTCTCACCCGGTGCGACGGAGAATGACACACCATTGACCGCTCGAGCTACACCATCTCTGGTGACGAACTCGACTTGGAGGTCTTCAACTCGCAATAGTTCGGCGGCCACGGTTGCTCACTTCCTCAGTTTCGGATCGAGAGCATCGCTTACGGTCTCACCTAAAAGAATGAAGGCCAGCACCGTCACGGTAAGGAAACCGGCCGGCACCATAAGTACCCACGGCGCAGTAAAGAACGCGTTTTGCGCCTCTGAAATCATCACGCCCCAGGAGGTGTTCGGTGGTTGAATTCCTAAACCCAAATAGGAGAGCGTTGCTTCAGCACCAATAAAGATACCGAGGCTAATGACAGCCACGACGATGCTCGGGCCGATGGCATTGGGAAGAATATGCCGGAACATGATTCTCAAATCTTTAGCACCCAGAGCTCGGGCGGCCAGCGTATAGTCCTGACCCTTGGCTTCGATAGTTTTAGCGCGAACCAAACGAAACGCCGTGGCCCAACTCAATAGCGTTAGGGCGAATACCACACCCCAAATATCTGGTAGATCGACGCTGGAAAGTAGGACTACGGCGCCCAACACAAATGGCAGACCTAAGAAGATGCTGGTGACGCCGGACAAGACACTGTCACTCTTTCCCCCGTAGAAACCCGCCAATAAACCGAGCAGCGAACCGATTAGGGTGGTGCCAATTGCGGTCAACAGACCTACAGAGACGCTTGTTCGAGCACTGTAGATGCTGAGCGAATAGACGTCGCATCCCTGTTGATCGGCACCCAGCAAAAATTTGTCACCAGGAGCTTCAAGCGAATCTTCCAACTGGCAGCCACCGGTCAACGATGTGGTCGCTTCCTCGCTCGCGAAAAGTCCCGGGAATAACACGATGGCAGAAATGCCCACAATCAAAACGACCGAAACCCAAAAAACCCAGTTCCGGCGAAGTTGGTACCACGCATCAGCAGCAACCGTTCGTGATTCCGGCCCCGCTGCCTGGGCTGACTGCGCTTCTACTTGTAGATCACTCATACCGGATCCTTGGGTCGAGAGCCGCGCTGATGACGTCCACCAGCAAATTCAGTAACTGGAAGATGATGACAAAGAGCGTCACGATGCCAACAATGACGACGGCCTCCTGCTGTTTGATCGAAGTGAAGAGTTGTTGTCCGATCCCTGGCACGTTAAAGATTCCCTCGGTGACCACGGCTCCAGTCATCAGGGCTCCAATGTCTAGACCGAGGAACACGACGACTGGGATCAGTGAGTTCCGCAGACCGTAACGTCGCAAGATAGTGCCTGCAGGAAGACCTTTCGCTCGCGCCGTCCTGATGAAATCGGTGTTGAGGGTTTCCAGCAGGCTCTGTCTAGTAATTCGAATGACATAAGCCAAAGAACCGGCTGCCAATACGAATGCAGGAACGATATAACTCAGTGGCCAGCCCTCCGAGATTCCGGTGGGGACCACCCAACCCAACTTGATTCCGAAGAGCCACTGCAGCACAAAGGCAAGCACAAAGACAGGGATAGCAATGAAGATGAGGGCAATGACTAGCGAAGCATTGTCGAAGAGTTTGCCTCGTCGCCGAGCAGCGACAACCCCGATGACGATGCCCAATACGAGTTCGATGACTAGTGCAGTTCCGGCCAATGTGGCGGTCACCGGCATTCGGGTGATGACGATTTCCGTTACCGACTCCCCCGCAAATGTGGTGCCCAAGTCACCGGTAAAGACATTCCCGATGTACTTGAAATATTGGACGATGAACGGATCATTGAGGTTGAACTGTTCGGTCAAGTACTCCAGATAAGCCGGATTTCGCTTTTGCTGAGGTGAGAGTGTGTCGAGCGGACTGCCCAATGCACTCACCAAAAAGTAGACCAGAAAAGTTACCCCGAAAAAGATCGGAATTATCTGCAGCAGCCGACGTACGACGAATCTACCCACCGTTAAGACTCGTTTCCATCAGCATGCATATCCTCAGGACCGACGTTTCCACTTCGGCAGCAGGCTACCGAAGACGAGAGCGCTGATGCCGCGACTAGGTCAAATCAGTAGAGATCCCAAATAAACCAATGTGGCCACCGTCCGGTTTCGACACAATCCGGTCGCTCGGATGTCTAAGAGTTCACCTGCACAACAGACAAATCGACGATGCCATCTGGCGAAATATCTACGTTAGACACGCGCGTTGAATAGCCACCGATGTTGTTGCGGAACTGGGTCGCCCACGCCCGGAAATCGTCGTAAATGACTTTTTCTGCTTGCTGCCACTTCTCGATCTGGGTTGCAGTGTCGGTAGCTGCGTTGCCTTCCTGCAGCAGCCGATCAAACTCGGGGTTGTCATAGCCCAGGTCGTTGTAGGGACTGGTACTGGAGAAGTTGGCCGTGATCATATTCTGGATTGTGGGATTATCTGCGATCCAGCCCAGCCCATAAATCAGGCCTTTAGTTGCCTTGTCCCCGGTGACAGCTCCGACAAGTTCGCCGAAGTCCTTGTAAATCTGAGGCGTACATTTCACACCAGTATTTGTTTGGATCTGGTTGCAGATAGCTTTCTGAACGTCTCCAGTCTCATTTGCTAACTGCGGGATCAAAACTGCTCCACCGGGGACTCCGCCAGCTCCATCAATAAGCTCTTTTGCTTTTGCACCGTCAAAGACGCAACTGTCGCCACAGACATCCTTGCCCCCACCCGGGATGGTGTCCGGGGCGAAACTCGTGGCTGTCGTCCGAGTATTGAAGTAGATCTTGTCGTTTATTTCGTCCCAGTTGATGGCCTTAGCAAGACCCACTCGAACATCCTTCTCCTTGAAGGTCGGGTCATTGACCGGGTAACCGTAGTAAGCATATTGGAGACCGCCTTCATCGTTGATAAATCGATCACCCAGCACGGACTCGGCTTGAACTAAAGCGTTCTGCGGCAACGTACTTGCGACATCTAGCTCATTAGCCTGAAGATCTGCCCACAGCGCGTTGTTATCGGCGTAGATCTTAAATTCAATCTCGTCAGCATTACCCGCTTCACCCGCGAAATCATCATTTCGAACAACCGTCATACCTTGGTTGGTCCAAGGCGCCTCTAACTTGTAAGGGCCATTGCCAATCGGTTGCTTTTCATAGGCTTTTGGATCCTTAATGGCTGTACTTGGAAGCGGAAGCACCTGCGGGCCACCCAAGAAGTTGTAGAACAACGATTGACCCATCGGCTTTTCGAGCTCAACCGTCAAAACCGAGTCGCTTTCAACATTTAGTCCCGACATTTTCTTGGACTTGTTTGAGGCAACCTGGTCATAGCCGACGATATTGAGCTGATCGGGTCCCATAACGAACCCGAGCTGCTGACCATTGTCGCCATAAGCGGCGTAGTTCCAGGTATCCACAAAGGTTTGCGCTGTTACTGCCTCACCATTAGTAAAGCTGAAGCCAGGATTGATCTCGATTTTCCAAGTTTTCCCGTCATCGGCGGTAGTGATGTCTTTGGCCAAATCGGTCTTAACTGGCTCTAATGCACCCTCTGAACTCTTCTGGAACTCGATCAAGCCCTCAAAGAGCGTCCTATTGACCTGAGCGCAGTAGAGGTCGTAACAGTTTGTGGGCGTGAGAGCTTGTGGCTTCTCGATGGCCATCGAGAACGAGCCACCCGTCGCTGCAGCTGAATCATCGGAGCCGCTAGAACTGTCGGAACTGGAACTACAAGCCGTCAACAGCAGTCCAGCTGCCAGTCCGACGGCTCCCACCACGAATGAACGTCGCCGATTTCGCATGACTTTCCTTTCCCTACCCAGTGCTTTCTGGGATTTCCCCAACAATCCGAAATGGACTCTTGAGGGTCGTTTGCCACAGCCACTGCTGAGCCTACCCTGCCAGTTTTTCTTTGGATCATGCATCACTTTGATTCGGACTGTCAGGTGCAAAACTTTATGGTGGCGAGCTAATCCGAAAAAAATTCACTTTTTCCCGATTGACGTGTTTGGAACCACTGCAACTGGTTACAACAACAGTGACATCAAAAGAAAGGAGCACGGAGATGTTCGGATCGGTAGTAACTTTCCTCGGAGCACCCAGTTTGCATAACCAACTGGATGAGCAAGAAGTGCTCGCCACAAAGCTTTCGGCTGACATGCATCAGTCGCAGTAGTGGGGGACCCGAGAACGTAAGGGTTTGGGTGGGGCCAGATTGGCTCCACCCAAACCTGCGCCGTCAGTTCGAGAGGTTCAGTTGAGTGGGCTGATGCCACGCCAAGCGCACGTCCTCGGATTAGGTAACTTCCGGTTGATCACGTAATCGTCAATGGGGTCGGTTACACATGAATCGTTGTCGAGCCAGATGACGTGCTGCGTGGAATGCTGCTGAATAAAGGACTGCTGGGCGAATGCACTCTTCATTTTTTTTGCCCAAAATTTTGGGGTGAGGGTATCTCGAGTCGCATTCGCGAGTACTACCGGAATCTCCGCTACTCGCGCCCGCAACCGTTTACTGGACATATCTGGAACCGGCTCTGGATTCAACTTTAGACCTGAGCAGCCAGGCGCATAACTCATGGCGAGTAGACCACCAAGTGGTCCACCCTTATCCATCTTCTTTACCGAATTGAGTTGAGTGGATTGCCCGATTCGCTCAGCGTAATCAAGACAATTGACTACTGAGAAAGGTCCACCAGCGTTTTGGTTGGTTTCTGGTTTCAAACTGGACAATATGCGACGCGCTTCTTCTGCTTCCGGCCCTTCTGATAGGGCTTCCTCAACTTTTTCCGCCAGCAGCGGGATCTGACGCAGTTGGACAGTTTTTGTCAATAAATCGATAGTCACTTGCCGGTAATCCCATCGAGTGAATCGCTCGCCGGCATCTAACCGAACTGTTTGTTCTTGGAGTGCACGATCGCCACGCTTAAATGCTTTATAGGTCGCGCGACTATTTTTCTTCAGGAAATCCAGAGCAAGATCGGGGCCACGTGCACCTGTTACCAGGTCGGCATAATCACTCTTCGGGCTGATGTTTCCATCCAGCACCATCGCCCGGACCCGATTAGGAAACATGACCGCGTAGGTGTAACCGATCCGCGTTCCGTAGCTTGCACCGTAGTAACTCAACTGGGAATCACCCACTGCGATGCGCATACGCTCCAAATCACGCGCGACGTTTTTCGTACCCAAATGGTTAATGAAGTCTTCATTGAGGCGCTGACATTTGCGATTTGCCTTACCAAGTTGCTTGACTGTTCGTTCCAATGAGCGCGACCACTTTACGGGACCAGTTTGGTTCAGTATGGGCAACGGCATATCGCACGATTGAAGTGCCGGCTTACTGTCCCCTATCCCGCGCGGATCCCAACTCACAATGTTGAATCTGTCGAGAATCTCCTCGGAAAATCCGGAGGCTATTTTGCTGACGATCGCGGCGCCCGCACCTCCTGGTCCACCCGGATTAAAGAACAGGGATCCGATCGGGTCACCACTGGCAGCTGGTATTCGTGACATCGCAATCTGCGCCTTACGACCATTTGGCTTGTCGTAGTCCAGCGGAACGACGAGCGTTGCGCACTCCTTTGCCGGACTTCCAGCATCTGCGCACTCTGTCCATTGCAAACTCTCGGATTCCGAACTCGAGACGGCAGCAGCCGGGACCGAGCCGAGGCCAGCGAGAGCGATGACCGCCGCTAGTGAAATAACTGTTGTTTTCCGACTCTTGCGCAAAGGTCCGAAATGAAAGTGCACGATCTCGATAGCTCCTCAAGTTACAGCTGCATGGTGGGACAGAGCCGCGCAATCTGCGACGATTTTCGGCCAACTACAGGACGAATCTCGCCTATCGGACGGAGGTGACGGTCAGGCCACACCATGCCCTACAGATTAATACCCGGCCATGATTGATTCCTGGCCGTAGCCGTTACTTTTCATACTGCTTTATGCCCCCATGCATTCCCCAAAAAGGCATCACCAGACGTTTGGCAGAAATGACTAACGACGTTAACTTCCTAGGCCATGGCTGAGCCGGTGATCTAGCCACTGCCGTGGCGGAACTCCACGACATCACCCTCCAGCATGGTGTAGTCCTTGCCTTCCATCCGAACTTGACCTTTGGCTCTCGCTTCCGCCATAGATCCAGCAGCAACCAGGGCGTCATAAGAGACGATTTCGGCCTTAATGAATGTCTTTTGAAAGTCAGTGTGGATGACGCCGGCGGCCTCAGGAGCCGTTGAGCCTCGCCTAATTGTCCAAGCACGCGACTCCTTCGGACCCGCCGTGAGAAAGGTCTGCAGCCCCAATGTGGCAAACCCAACGCGCGCCAACCCCTGGATACCTGACTCTTGCTGCCCGATGGAATCGAGTAGTTCGAGCGCTTCGGCTTCGGGAAGTTCAACTAGCTCCGACTCGATCTTGGCGTCCAAGAAAACCGCCTCCGCCGGCGCGACGAGTTCACGCATTCGATCTCGGAAATCAGGATCGGCCAATTCCGACTCATCGGCGTTTACCACGTATATGAACGGTTTAGCGGTCAGCAGGAAGAGCTCTTGTAACGGCTCCAGATCCAAACCTGCCGCGAAGACGGTTTGACCTGACTCGAGAACCTGACGAGCTGATTGAGCTGCTTCCAGCGTCGGAACTCGTGATTTGTCGTTGCGTGCTTCTTTTTCTAACCGAGGTATAGCTTTTTCCAGCGCCTGCAGATCGGCCAACATCAGCTCGGTGTTGATGGTTTCCATATCATCGGCGGGCGATACCTGGCCCGCCACATGAACCACATCCGGATCGCCGAAGGCGCGCAGGACCTGGCAAATGGCATCTGACTCACGAATGTGCGCCAAAAATTGATTACCCAGTCCCTGTCCCTCACTCGCTCCAGCAACAATCCCAGCGATATCGACAAATGTGACAGTTGCATTGATTGTCTTCTCCGAAGAAAACAAGTCTGCTAGCACCGGTAGTCGATCATCTGGCACGGGAACTACTCCCGTATTCGGCTCAATGGTGGCGAACGGATAGTTGGCTGCCAGAGCGCCATCCGGATTCTTGGTCAGGGCATTAAACAAAGTTGACTTGCCAACATTGGGCAGTCCGACGATTCCGATGGTGAGGGCCACCTGATGATTGTAGAGAGTGCACCATCATCGCATTTCAGTGCGTGAAGTTCATGAGAAAGAAGTGTCGGAGGTCGATGAAACGCTACAGCCATGAATGATTCAGCCTGGCTTGTGCTCCGAGAGCCTCCTCCTACTAGTGCGAGCGGTGATCGGAGAGATACTCAGCGGGCTTTACCCACATGTGCCGCCCCGGCAGCTTCGTCGTCGTGCCCTAAATGCGACTACCCACCCGATATTTCGAAAATGGTGAAAATTTCGCATTCTCATGAGCCCTGTACCTATCGCGGAAAGAGCCAGCCATGACGAATCTGATCGCAGCCTTACCGATAGTTTTCGCCTTAAGCGTTGGACTGCTAGTAGGCATATGGCTAGGTCGACGCCACGGTCTCTTGGAGCGAAAATCCTTACAAGCGGAATGGCGGCGCGATAACGACCAGCTATCGAGAGAGGTGGCCCAACTCACCGGGGAACTCGCAGCCGAACAGCGCTCTCGACTGCAGATCGAAACGCAACTATCCGAGCAGCGAGCTCAGGGGCAGGAGTGGCGCGAGGCTATCGCCCCGGTCCACTCAGCACTCCGAATCCTGTCCGAACGAGTCGGCGAATCTGAGAAAACCAGTCTGGCCAAGGAAACGGAAATTTTGACCACGCTAACTCGAATGTCCGAAGACTTCGGTAAGGCATCCCAAAATGTCCAGTCTGAAGCGCGAAAGCTCACTCAGGCCCTGTCGCGCAGTGAAACTCGCGGCAACTGGGGAGAAATGCAACTGCGCAGAGTGGTCGAGGCCGCAGGAATGATCGAAAACGTCCACTTCCAGGATCAGCCACACAGCGAGACAGCCGACGGCATCCTCCGTCCTGATCTACTCGTTAATTTGGCTGGAGATCGGCATGCCATCGTTGACGCTAAGGTCCCCCTAGATGCCTTTCTACGCGCTAGCGACGGTGAGGACACCGCGGCACTGACTAAACATGCTGACGCTGTCGCCACCCACATCAGCAAACTTGGCAGCAAGGAATACTGGCGGCGGTTTGATACGCCTGAGTTCGTGATCATGTTCCTGCCGGCGGAGGGTTTGCTTTCCTCAGCTTTGGCCATCCGCCCTGATCTCATGCAGAAGGCTATGGATCGTCGAGTCTTACTGGCTACTCCAAGCACGCTACTGGCCATGCTGATAACGATTGATCACAGTTGGCGGCAGGTCCACGCTGATCGCCAAGCCAAGGACATCCAAAAGGCAGGTGCGGAGCTATACCAGCGGGTACTCCGACTCATGGATCTACTGTCGGCTCTCGGCAAAGCCATCAACAAAACCTCCGATAGCTACAACCAGTTGATTGCATCACTCGAAAGTCGGGTACTGCCAGCTGGTCGCAAAATGACGGCAATGGCTGTCGCGGAAGAACCGCTTCCTACACCGGTGAGCCTCGATGCGTCAGCCCGTAGTCTGGACAGTAGCCGCTGGCTACTGTCCACCGACGCTGGGGCAATCCCCGATCCTGAGCCTAAAATTCAGGAATCCGAGTCTCACGAACCAAATCGTTCAGCCTCATAGCCTAAATCTTCAGAGTTTCGGTCTGACTCGCGAGACCCATTGCCTCTTCTACGGCCTCGAAAGACTTATTGTTGACTCGTGATGAACCCGGCCCGCGAGCATCTAGCGCAAGACGATGCCCCCTGGTGGGAGTCGGCTGAAAACATGCCGCCAGTGCCTGTTGACGACGCCAAGGTGCAATCCGATCCACAAACGGTCGTAGATCTCACAGACCCCAACGCCTCCGAGCAGAACGCCTCGATCACGCAACTTCCGGTCACAACTGACGAAAGCCCTGCCATTGGTCGCCCCGAAGTGCGTCCCAAAACCTCACCGACCGGTCTGACACTGCGCGGGGCCTTCTTGGTCATGCTGTTGTCTTCCTCGGTGGCATGTGTGATCGGATTCTTTAGTTCTGGAACTACCTCGATCCCCGCTCAGACAGGATGGGGACTAGTTGTTGGGACCCTAGTAACCGCTCTACTCGTGCCGGCG